>JAFXYU010000132.1 GCA_017541565.1 bacterium
AATGAAGCCGTTGATGCACTTGAATGTCAGGACGGGAAAATATATGTTGACTGTACTCTTGGAGGGGGAGGACACAGCGAACTTATACTGAAAAGGATCCAACCATCAGGAAGATTGATTGCGTTTGATATTGATGATGAAGCAATTGCTCACTCAAAAGAAAGGTTAAAAGATAACAAAAACGTAACAATTGTAAAGTCATCTTATACGAATATTAAGTCGGAACTTGCAAAATTGGGCATAGAAAAAATTACTGGCGGTGTAATTCTTGATTTGGGTGCATCATATCATCAGTTAACGAAGGCGGAACGAGGATTTTCTTTTTCAAAAGATGCTCCTCTTGACATGCGGTTTGACATGACTTCTGACTTTTCCGCCTATGATGTTGTAAATGGCTACAAAGAAGCGGATTTGGTAAGGATATTCAGCGAATATGGAGAAGAAAGATTTTCAAAACGAATTGCAAAGAAGATTGTTGAAACTAGAACAAGAACGCCGATTAGAACAACGCAGGAACTATCTAATCTTATTATTAGCGCTGTTCCTCGTATCAAGTCTTCTATACACCCTGCTACAAGGGTGTTCCAGTCTATTAGGATAGAAGTTAACGGAGAGTTAAAAAATGTTACAAATGTACTTTGTAACATATTGGACATATTATCTGTAGGTGGTATAATTTCTTGTATAAGTTTTCATTCTCTGGAGGATAGAATAGTTAAAAATATTTTTAGGCACCAGAGCCTGAAATGCAGATGTAACAACATGATTTGCAACTGCAAACCGCCAAGGATAGAGTTGGTCAACAGAAAACCTATCATGGCATCAAATGAGGAGATAAAGGAAAATCCGCCGTCAAGGAGTGCTAAGTTAAGAGTAGTCAGATGTATTAACGAATGGTAATTGTTTAATACATTAAGCGGATGGGAGTTCGGGCGTAAGCCCTGCGGGAGTAGAAGTTTGGTTTCGGCAGTAAAAGCGAACAACACTGAATCAAGACTGGATAGTTTAATAAAAAGATTTTCGGGAGAAACAAAAAAGGAGTATGTTTACGAGGAGTATACAACCCCAAAGAAGTCTTTTATTGATAAATCTGTTCAAAAACTTGCTGTTAATAGTATAATAGAAGGGTACTTTCCGAAAGAAAAGTTGGTAAGAGATATGGCAATAAAAAGAGTTAACAAATCTTTATGTGTAATCTTGAGCGTTCTTATAGCGGTTGTTGTTATAAGTTACTATTTTGTTATATCTTGCGAAATGAAACTTAATGATTTGAGCCGCCAAACAATTATTCTTAATAATGAAAATGAAGAACTTCAAAACAGATTGGATTCACTTAAATCTTTTAATAACGTTGATAAAACACTTCAACAGAATAATATGCTGCAAAGAGCCGGACAGGTTATTGAAACCAACGAAATACCCCATGCTTCAAAAGATGATATGAAAACTTCCGGAACAAAGAAGATTTTCAACTATGCAATAGGATTTTAGATGTTTAAACTTGTTTGCGGCGCAGGAAATGAAGATGCGGAGAGCGTAAAACGTTTGGTATACGTTTATTCTTCTGCAGGCTGTAAACTTTTCGATTTGTCGGCAAGAAAAGAAATCCTTGCCGCCGCAAAAGAAGGTGTTTCTATTTCAAAAGCAACCGGAGTTAAATACTGTGTAAGCGTCGGAATTAAAGGGGATCGGCACATTTCAAAGGCAGTGATTGAATACGACAAATGTACAAATTGTGCTGTTTGCAATAACATTTGCCCAAACGATGCATTAAATTTTGAGGAAAAACCTGTTATCAATTCCGCAAAGTGTATCGGGTGCAAAAAGTGTTTTTATGCATGTCCGTCAAGAGCAATTCGTATGGATGAAAAAGATGTTGATATATCGGAGGTGCTGCCGTATATGGTCAATAATGGTGTGGAATTTTTGGAACTCCATATTATGGGACATGATAAAGCCGACCTTGAGAAAAAATGGAAAATAATAAATGATTGTAACCCGAAATTTGCTTCAATCTGTATAGACAGAGAAAACTTCGGCAATGCCGAATGTCTTGAAAGGATAAGAGAAATGATATCTGTCAGGGACCCGTTTACAACAATAGTTCAGGCGGACGGGATTCCTATGAGTGGTGCGGATGATACATTTAAGACAACTCTACAAGCGGTTGCAATGGCGGAAATTATACAAAATGCTAATTTGCCTGTTTATATAATGCTTTCCGGCGGAACAAACTCTAAAACCGCAATACTTGCAAAACAATGCGGTATTAATTATTGGGGAATAGCAATCGGTTCTTGGGCAAGAAAAATAGTTAAAGAATATGTTAATTTACCCGATTTTTGGGAAAATAAAAATGCTCAGATAATGGCAATCAATAAAGCCAAAAATCTTATTATTACATGCGTGTAGCACGCAATTTATTATCATCTGAGAATGGCTTTAAATCAACTTTGGAGAGATTTCTCGCTGCTCTTGCGAACTTGAATGCTCCGGGGGGAGTTGAGACGGATAATGAGGTTGCAAACCCTGCGGCAAGACCTATGACAAGTCCTGCAACAGAGGAAACAACTTTTTTGGTTACACCTTTACCTTTTGTGAAGAAAGACGGAATGACCGCGCCCAAAAGTCCGCCTGTTCCGACACAAAGTCCCGACATCAGCCTCCTTCTCTGCAAATCCTCGGGTGAAGAATTTTTTGCAACATATTCTTTAATTTTTGGGGCAGTACTCATTATATCAATATAAGATTTTTCAAATTTGTCGACGTCTTCTTGCGCAACGCTCATCTTTCCCGCATCTTTTCCTTCGGAATCAATAACCCTGTATACAACACGATTATCGCTGCTTACACCTATGCGCTGAATGTTTCCGTATGAATTATTACCAATCGCACTGACCATAACAAACCACCTTCACATCTGATTTCATTATATTTATAAACGTAATTCTCTGCAAAAAATTGACCATTGTTTTACAAAAATTTACAAAGAAGGCAAATATATTATTTACGATTTTTATAAGTAATATGCGAGTTTTACCAGTTAATATTAACAGAAATACAAATCCGTCACACAAAGCAAACAATCGCTGGGTTACTGACAAATTAGGAAACAAACTTTATATGACATCCACGGTTTTTTTTCGTGACGATGTGATTTGGGAAGATTTGATTAAATATCTCTGTGAAAGATACAAAAATGTTCCAAAGGTTAATTTTGTGAACTATGCTTGTTCAAACGGAATGGAAACCCTGTCGTTTGCAATGAGTTTTTTGATGTATGCGCCTGAGGAATTTAAAAAATTTACTCCGATAATTGCAAAAGATATTAACGAAGATAATATTTTGATGGCAAAACAAGGCGTTTATAAAAGATATATTGATGCTTTTTTGAGAATGCAAAGAATTACGAACAAAAAATGTCAAAAATATTTAGATGTGGCACTTTGTCCGAACGATGACAGATTATTGTCAGTTTCGCCAAAGAAAATTCTGACGGATAATATAATCTATAAACAGGGAGACATATTTGAGGATATTGAAAATATTCCAAAGTACAACACTTTCCTGACTTGCCGTAACTTTTGGCAGTATATTTCCTTTGAACGTAAGAGTGAACTCGCGAAGAGGTTGAGCAAAAGGTTAAATCCTTCATCAATAATTATGCTGGGAGAGTGTGATGTAGTAGAGGGCAGGGCCGATTTGCATCTTGAATTGAACGGGTTTAAACGATGTCCCTGCGGAATGACATGTAAGAACATTTTGTATTCAAAGGGTTAAAAAACAGGAAACGACAAGCAGTGTTTCCTGTTTTTACTAAAAAATAACTTTAAAACTGTTAATCGTAGAATTTGGTTTGAGATACTTCACTTGACATGTAGTTGACGCATAATTCAACACCATTGGGCTTTTTTGTGCTTTGAGCGTTTCCGATATATTTGCTTTCATCGCCTTCTTTTTCGAAAAATGCTTTTCCGTCAACCCAAATTTCGCCGTTTTTAATTTTGTCCTGAGCAAGTCTTATATCTTCCTTGCTTAACACCATTACATCATCGCTGCTTCCTTCTTCTTTTGCAAAATCTGCAACCATTTTGATTGTCTGATATGTAGGTAATGCAAAAGAGCGTATATTTGTAATAAACGTGTTTTTTTCTTTCGGGCTGTTCGGTGTATCAAGAAATTCACCTTTTAGCAATCTGTCTTCGGAAGTGTATTTTATGCCGTCAGCAATAAAAGAAATCCCATCTTCAATTTTAAGATTTGTTTTTCCCATATCCCAGCCGTAGTACATTGCCAAATCCGCATACTTTGGCAGAGTCGTATTTTTTGCCGTCATTTCCGTTTGCGGCATTTGTCTTTCTTCTTGTTTATCTTTATTCTTGTTGCATGCTGCTAAACTGATTAATCCTGCTGCAGTCATAACAGCCGCTGTTAATTTTAAACCTGCAGGTAAAATTTTGTTGATTGTCATTTTATTAATCCTTTCGTACTTATATCCCTAACCAGAATAGTTTACTATATAAAAGGATAATTTCAACGAAAATCAAGTGTCAATGAGATATAATTTTACAAAAATTCATGATTTGAAATCGGGGTTTCTTTAATCTACAATATAACTATGCTCAGATTTTTTATGATAATCGTTATACTGTTTTTTAGCCTGTCTCCCTCACCGGCAGAGGAGCAGGTCAAAGAAACGTATAAACTTAACGGGCAGGTCGAATACGATGACAATCCGGTAGAGGTGATATATCTCGATGAGGACGTGGAGAAACCGGAGGTGAACATCCCCCAGCGGACGTTGACCCTGCCGGTGGGGGTCTTAAATATAACTTCCAATACAAATACGCAAAGGAGCGCGCTCGCAAGAGCGATGGTAAATCGGGGGAGCCTCTCTGATATCCTCCCGCTGAACGGAAGTGTTGTGGCACGCTCGGGAGGAATTACATACGGTACAATCTTCGGTGAGGAACTTTCCCATTCGCAAATGGAGGCAACCACCGGAGTTTTTGTAAGGTACGATTCTCCGAAAAAATTTTCATTTGCAACATACCTGAGACAATCCGCAAATAGGGATATTGACACTCAGTATAATACAATCAAAATTGTTCCCGAGTGGCATATTACGGATAAATTGACACTAAAGGATTCGTTTACAAATTATGTCAATTTACCCAAAAACAAAAACGAGATTACGATTGTTTACACTCCCGCACTAAAAAAATATGCGGATTCATTAAAGTTTGAACTCAGCGTTGCTCAATCATATTATGCAAATGGCAGACAGAGTTCGGGTGTAAGTTTTAACACGGGTTTTAAATTATAATGATATTTAAAAGAAGAAACGAAGCCAAAAAACGAAATTCAAAAAGGATTCCCAAAAAACAGGAAGCCCCAAAATCTCATACCCCTTCTACCGGAAACGGATTTTATTATTCGTTTTTGACCGTAGTTCTTATACTCTGTCTTTTTCAGATTACGGTAAGCGCGGTTCTGAATATATCAAAAATTATTTCTTATAAGGCAAAAATTGTGCAGATTACAAAATCCAGAGATGCTGCAATGGCAACAAACGAACAACTTAAAGATAATATCAAGAATTTTTCTAATGTTCAGGGGCTTGAAGCGATTGCAAGAAACAATTTGAAAATGTCCGGTGAGGATGAAGTTCTTGTTATTATTAATTCTCCGAATGAGGATGAAAAGCCGGAAAAACCGAAAAGTTGGTTTGATTGGGGAAAAGGGGATTAACTAAAAAACTCTGTTTTTTTGAATTTTTGATAAAACAGGTTTAGCCTGTCTTTATCGTGGAGATACCAAAATCCTATAAGGACTTCGAAAGCGGTTGATTGGCGGTAATCCTTTTGTATTGCACGCCTTCCGATAGGAATAGGAAGATTTCGCGCTCTGCGCGTGAGTTCAAGTTCTTCTTCCGTCAGTTCATTTTCTATCAGATGAAGTAAGTCTTTTTGGAATACGGCATTGACTCTGTCGGTTGTCATTTTGTGCAAAAGTTTAGCGTTAGCGGTCTTAAATACTGCGTATTCTCTTACGAATACATCCCAAACGGCATCACCTAAATGTGCGTAATTTCTGAGCGCAATGATTTCTTCTGTCATACAAGTATTTTAACACATAATTGAATAAAAGAATTGACTGTGTTAAACTTACTTTATCAACAACAGGAGTATGAAATTATGGAAGTTCAATCAACATCGGCAGTGAATTTCGGTAATGGTGTGTATTATACAAAAACAGCGCTGAAGGGAATAAATCTCAAAGACGGAATTGCGTCGGTTTCTAAGGAAGGTTTTAAGTTTATAGAAAACGCAAAATTGGATGGCGCGCTCAAAGAGCGTTTTGAGTCTGCTGATTTTATTCAGTTTTTGTCAAAGGATTACGATACTTTTATAAAGTATGGTGAATTGGGTCCGTCAAAAACATATCCGGACCGGCATGTAGCATTTGCCCAAATATTTTGGGGTGATAAAAATTCGGGAATCATAGATGAAAAAACTGTAGTTGGAGAAAGCCATTCGATGATACAAAAAGCGATAAATAATATGTTTAAAAACCTAAGCGGACAGAGGTTTAGTGATGTTTCTTTTAAACACTTTGTTTAAATTTATAATTTTATTGTATGTGTCGGAATTAAAAATTTTTACTTTACAAAAAAGATTTATCTGGTATTATAAGGATTGTTGAGGGCGTTGAGCCTGATGCATAAAATAGAATAAGTTAAATGCGTTGATTGAAACGCAACTGAAATAATCCTCAGTAGCTCAATGGCGGAGCAACCGGCTGTTAACCGGTAGGCTGTTGGTTCGAGTCCAACCTGGGGAGTTTTTTATTGCAAAGAAAAATGTCGGGTTTATCCCGACATTTTCTTTGCTTTGAAGTCCTAGTGTTTGAGAACCAACCAAGGCGTAGCCTTCTTGGTGAAGAGTCCAGAGGATTTTGCGTAGGCTGAAGTGAAGCGTAAGCGAAACGAAACGCCGAAGTAGCACGGAGCATAGTGAACGATAGTTTTGCGTAAGCAAAACAAAGTGAACGACTGCGGAGTGTAGAGCAATAATCCGATACAACCTGGGGAGTTTTTTATTGCAAAAATATTGTAAGTTTATGGTAAAATATCCAATATGTATGATGATGGTTTAAGTTTATTTAATCAAAAGAGATTTGATGAAGCAATTGAAAATTTTTTGCAAGATACTGAACATAAAGACAGATTTTTGCAAATAGCAAATTGTTATCTTTGCAAAAAAGAATATAAAATGGCTTTAAAATATATTAATGAATCTATAAAAACAAATCCAAAAGATGTAAATAATTGCCTTATATACAATATTATCCTGTATGAAAGTGATATCTTTTTTAAAAGTTTATTTATTTTATGTAAATTTCAATCAATGAAAAAGAAAACAATATTCGAAAAAATTATACGGGTACTTTATTTTTCTATATTACCATTTTCTTGGCTTTTAATTAATTATGTAATATATCAACTTATTATAAACATAGGTTTAATTGATAAAATATTATACTACTTCGTATTTATGCAAATTTTTGTATTATTTTCCTTTGTTTTTTATAAGTGGAAACATTTCGAAAAAATTATATTTTTTAGTGCTATGTTTACTGCTCTTGCTGTAGTCACATATCCTATACATCAAGTCATATCGTGGTTACCATTATTATTTCAGGCTTTATGTTTAAGTCTATTAGGATTTGCAGGTTTAATTAGAAGAGATGTACAATATCAATTATTAAATATAAACATACCAAAAAATATAGAAAAATATACGTTAGTCGAAAATTATGAAACAGCATTAAATCTTTGTAATATATTTATAGATTTTGCACCAAAAGATACAGATTTGACTGCATACAATGAATTCAAACAAAAAATTGAAGAAAAAATAAGTAAGTAACTTAAAATATTCGTTTTTATTTTTAAGCAACCATTTTAAATTTTTCAAGTAATATGAACGTTTTCAGGTTATTTATATCAATAATTTTTTCGTATAAACTTTCAAGATTTGTTTCTGATTTCGTCCAATTTGGGGAGTTTTTATTGGGAAAATACATTGTAATAAAGAGTGGAAGCCAATTGCCACTCTTATTGCTTTTATTAATTTTGTTATTCATCAAACTGTTAAATTATGCCTCAAATCAAGTAAGCTACTCTACATTTATAATGAAAGTTATACAAAAATAATGGAATAGCATATTAATATTAAATTTGGTAGCAAAAAATTTTCTGTTTGCCTTTTGTATATAATAAGGAAAATTATGAAAATATACAGTGCACAAAAAAATATATCATTTCATCCCAAATTCGCTCAAACCCCCATTGTAGAAAACACATTAAAGCTTGTTAAAGAAACAAATAATGCATCCTGCACAAGTTTAATCGGGGGATTAATCAATAACGGAACAAACATTGTCCGTGAAGCGCAAGATGTCTTTGTAAAAACAATAACAGAAGCAGAAAAAGAAGCTCAGAGTATTTTGGCAAACTATCCGCAGAAGGAAAAGATCCTGAATATCATTCGTGAGAGTAATGAAGAACTTCAAAAAATTAAATTAGAATTCTTAAAAGTTATAAAAAATATAACAATGACAGAAGATGAATATAGTTATTTATTGAGACTTCTGGAGGGAAATTTTACAAAAGAACCTATAATTGCAAAGGTCTGGGGACTTTGTTTGAAAAAAGGAGTTGATATTTACACTCTTATAGATAGTGCGTATAGCATAGACAAAGAATGTGCAGAAAATATATTAGACAGAAAATTATTAGACAAATATAAAACTTCACCAAAGCAGGCTTTATTAATGAGTCGTTTTAATTCTGATGAAACAGGAAAAAGAGTGACAGAATATGCAAACAAATACGGTGAAAAATCTGCTCCGCGTATAATTTCACAATTACCAGCACATGACGATGTATTAACAAACGCCTCTTTAGATTTAATACACAGATTTAAAAATTTAATTGATAAATCTAGTAGCATATACGAATTAGACATTATAACGAAATGGAAAGGGACACCTGTTACATTAGAAGACATTAATGCCAAAAACAAAGTATTGGAGATAATAGAAAAACGAACAGATATAGACAATTATTGGTACTATATTCCTCCTTTATTACATAGAACTGACAGCGAAAATAGAGCAATAATTGTCAAAATTGCAGAAAAATTGGATATTTCCCTTAAGGATGCAGATAAAATAACATCATTGCTGAATGAAATAAATAAAAAATTTATAAATGAACTTTGTAATGGTAAACTAATAAATCTAAAACCAAACAGAATTCCAGAGTTTATAGAAATGTTTGATTCGTTTACCAGAACTCTTTCAAATGTAAAAAACTTACAACTGACCGAACAAATAAATATTTTAAACAAATTACAATCCGTTCCTGCAGAGATGAAACCTTTATTTGCAGAACATGGTTATGATATTGACTATCATATAAATAATTTAAATAAAATATTAGGGGAAAAAGTGCCTGTAGTTAGAGTCCCTTCAGAGTTACAACGAGGTTTTTTATCTGCGTTTATATCAAATAATAATCCTGTCGTAGAAAATATTCTGAGAACACACGACTTTTCGAAATATGGAAAAGAAGGAATTCCGCTAAAATACTCAAGAAAAGATTTTTGTAAAAATATTAACACTATAATATCCGAATTAACCGAAGAAGAACAAAATATACTTCTTAAACATTTTGGTCTAAAAAAAGGACAAAATTATACAGATGGAACTGTCAGTTATGACGGAATTCTTAACAATATAAAATATGAGAATGATAATGCAAGAACAGAGGTTCAGAATGCTGGTGACAGAATATCAGAAGGAATTGAGAAATTTACAGTAAAAAATGAAACTTTGTTTAAAGATGCAGAACTTAAAAAAATCTTTGATTCAGTTATAAAAGGACTTCCTGAGTTTACGGAAATAATCGGAAAAGAACAGCACAATACACATGAATACTCCGTTGACATACACACATTAAAAGTTCTCCAAAGTGCAATGAATAACCCTTTGTATTCAACTCTTCCTGATAAAGATAAAACGATTTTAAAAATGTCGGTTCTGTTGCACGATATAGGTAAGCCAGGCGGTAGAAGAGACGAAGCTCATGCACATACCAGTGCTTACTATGCAGAGGGAATATTAGAGAAATTTAAACTTTCAACGGAAGTTAAAGATAGAATAATAGATATAATACAAAATCATCACTGGTTTGGAAGTTACAATATGGGATTATCATCAGTCAAAGACGTTGCTGTCAGGTGCAGGTATCCAGAAGATTTTGAAATATATCAAATTATGGCAAAAGCTGATTTAGAGAATGTTAATAAATACTTCCATCTTGGGGGTAAATCGGGAGGAGCTGCAAATCAGGCGGAATTTGAGAAATATTTTGAAGAAAAAATAAAACCAATTAGACAGACATTAAATCAGGTATATGCAAGACATAATCCAGTTTTTTATACAAGATTTATAGGAAATGGAAAATTATTTCCTATTGAAAAAATTAAAATAGGTAATGAAGAGGTTGAACTCAGAGTTTTGGATTTAAACAAATTGCCTGAGAATGCAAGTCTTGAACAGTATGGATTCCCAAAGGGAACAACAAAAGAAAATGTCAGATTTCTTGTGCATATGACAAAACCCACTGTTGAGAACTTGGAATCGGTTATTCGTTTTACACAAAATCGCTTAAACCATAGTACCTGGTCAACAAGCATAATTAAGCCATCAAGCAATGTAACCTATGAAAATCTTGCATATGGTTTTGCTTTTGATACAGAACAAGCTAATTTTGCGGATGCTTTTTATGAAAATATAGCAAGCGGAAATAATAAAACATTAGAAAGTTTCAGAGATATTTTATTTGGTAAAATATTGCATTATGATTTAAAGAAATTAGGTATTGATTTAACGCAAGAAGAACGCCAACAACTAAGTAGCATCATTATAGAAAAAGGTTATCTGCAAAACATAAATGAAGACATTGTCTTAGGAGATAAAACAATAAATAAAAAACAACTTTTCGAAGCCTGTGGCGGTGATTCATGGTTATATTTGAGAGATATTATGCTGGAAAACCTTAAAAAAGAAGGCTTTGAACTAAGCGAAAGTGAATATGCGGATTTAACAAAGTACCTGTTCTCAAAAAAATATTTAACTCAAATAACAAAGCCTAACATAAAAAGTGAATTGATGGGCCAACCTGTTAATGTAGGAAAGCATTCAATTCCTGCCAAAATTATTGTTGATTGTTTAAATAAAACATTGGATAGACTTTTTGATGGTGGACATGTTCAAAGTGAAATAATTGCACTTGATCCAGTTCCGTCAGCGTTATTGGCTAAAGCTGATAGTCTTGAACAATGTCATCCTAATTTTTTAGTAGTAGCAAAAAAATATAAAGACACAATTCCTGTATTAGTTCAAAAGAGCAGGGAATAAACTTTTATACATATTTTCATGCATATTCTTTAAAACCTTGCAATTTCTAGAAGAAAACCACATGAATAAATTAAGCAGCATTGTGAAAGATATCAAGCAATCTAAAGGTTTTCAGGTTGTTTATGTCAACAATCATTTCATATAAATCATTAATCCAAGTATTATTTACCCCTACCCCTGTTTCTAATTTTGTCCCGTCAAGGGAGTTTTTTCATGTCAAAATTAGCATATGCTCTTATTGACAAAAATTTTTATTTTGTGTTTTATTATTAGTATGAAAAATTCATTTGTAAACAATTTAATCTGTTGTTGCTGTAAGTCTTGTTGTTAAGAACTTACTTATTATTTTGCATGCAGATTTTAAACAGAAATATTATTTAGGTTCTTAAATGTTTTTAAGAACCTTTTTTAATGGAGAAATTACAAATGAGAATAAATAAAGTTGACAATACCCTTAATTTTAATGCTGCTATGGGCGGATTATCAAAAGCATTATATACACTGAGTAACAATGATATGCTGAATGCTTCCTTCGTAGATGTTTTTGCAATGGACACACCCAGAACAATAGTTGAAACAAAAAATAGAGGTA
>JAFXYU010000133.1 GCA_017541565.1 bacterium
GGAAATGTTATGGACATGGCCGTCGGTATCATTATAGGTGCCGCTTTCGGTAAAATCGTGGATTCACTGGTTAAAGATATTATTATGCCGCCGATTGGTTTTGTTTTGGGTAAAGTAGATTTTTCAAATCTGTATTTTACAATCTACCCTCTCGGAGAAAAATACGATTCGCTTGATGCAGCATCGGCAGCCGGCGCAGTCACAATAAACTACGGCTTATTTATTAATACAATAATAAGTTTCCTTATCGTTGCATGTGCAATCTTTGCTATCATTAAAGCCGTAAACACAATAAAGGACAGAGCAAACAAAGAAGAAGAGGCGGTAGAAGCGGCAACAGAAAAAGAATGCCCTTACTGCTGTACTCAAATTCCTATTAATGCAAAAAAATGCCCGAATTGCACATCTGATTTATAATTCGTTTTGATTAATAAAAAAACAACCCATATAAAGGGTTGTTTTTTTTATATGTTGACAATAAAGTTTGCCATAACGCCTGTTTTATGGGTTTGCAGTCCTCTATCGACCTGAATTTCCGCCGATACGTTTTTATAACTCGCACCAAACCATCCGCCGACAGTCTGTTTTCCGTCTTTTGACGTAAAATGAGTTGTCAGATATGGTGTTACACCGTTTTTGAGAGGATAACTTGCCTCCACTGCACCACGAAGTTGAGTTGTTCCGTCCGTAAAAAATCTGCCTCGCGTTTGCGCCTTAAAATTCACATTTCCAGTATTAAATAAATGTTGAGATGCTTTTAATTCCAAAAGCGGCTTTGACCCCTGCTTAATAAATCCGCCGACTGCCGTTGAAACCGTAGTTCCCGTGTTAAATTTTGCTATCGTTCCGATTAACAGCAAATTATCCGACTCAATAGGATTGCTGTTTAGTGTATTATAACTGTAATATCCTGCAAATGGTTTTACTTCCGGTCCCGGCATAATAATCCTCTGTTTTTTATTCCCATATTTATATAAAGTATTTTCCCCGACCATAATTGCCTGTTTATTAAGTTATATTTACAAAAAAAAAGACGCTAAACTCGTTTTAGAATTTAACGTCTTTTTTATTCTTTATATTTTTATTTTATACAGAAACTTTCATTGTGTTAGCAATAATTTCATTGAAACTTTCTGCTTTAAGGCTTGCGCCGCCGACCAAAGCACCGTCAATATCAGACTGTGACATTTGTTCTTCTATGGTAGAAGGCTTAACAGATCCGCCATAAAGGATTCTGATAGCATCGCCTGCTGCAGTTGTTGAAACTTCCTTAACAACATTTCTAATCATAGCAATAACTCTGTTAGCCTCAACACTATCGCAAGTTTTACCTGTTCCGATTGCCCAAATAGGTTCATAAGCAATAACCGATTTAGAAATTTGTTCTTCTGTCAAATCCTTCAATGCTGCTCTGATTTGAGTAGCGATGTGTTGGTCAGTAACACCTGCTTCTCTCTGTTCAAGAGTTTCACCGCAGCAGATAATCGGAGTCAACCCGCCTGCCAAAATCGCTTTTGCTTTTTTGTTAATCATTTCATCTGTTTCAGAGAAATATTGTCTTCTTTCACTGTGACCGATAATAACATGTGAACATCCTGCATCTTTAAGCATTTCAACAGAAACTTCACCTGTGTATGCTCCTGATGTTTCCCAGTGGCAATTTTGTGCAGCGACTGCAATCTTTGTTCCGCCGCATCCGCAGTCACATTTAACTTCGTTAACTACATGCAAAGAAGTAAATACAGGAGCAATAACAATTTCCGGCAACTGTGGTGCCGTAAAATCTTTTGTAAAATTCTTTATACCTTCAAACAAAGCCTTTGCTTCATCCTGAAGTAAATTCATTTTCCAGTTTCCTGCAATAATAGGTTTTCTTGACATAATTAATTCCCCCTTATTTCTAACTAACACTCTGATATTAAGATAAACAGCGGGTAAATTCAAGTAGTAAAGATAAATAGAGTGTCTGGAAATTACCAAATATTATTGTAAACAAATGATAAGATTGCTGTACATATTTTTGTTTATGGAGTATAATAGGGGGACATCGTTGGGGTATAGTACATAAAATTGACAGACAAAGGGATAGGAGACGTAATGTCAGAAACGTTATTGGACGAGCCGGCTTCCGGTTATGATTTTGTAGGTGGGAAGTGGCAGGTAGAAATTAATGTAAGAGATTTTATACAGCGAAATTACACACCTTATGAAGGAGACGCAAGTTTCCTTGCAGGACCTACAGAGGCAACAAAGAAACTTTGGGAAGAATGTTGCGAACTGTTTAAAAAAGAACGCGAAAACATGGGTGTTTTGGACATGGATACAAAAATTGTATCCACCATAACTTCGCATGGTGCAGGTTACATTGATAAACCGTTAGAAAAAATAGTAGGCTTGCAGACTGACAAACCTCTTAAGCGTGCATTACAGCCGTTTGGCGGAATAAGGATGGCTGAAAGCGCATGCGAAGCGTACGAC
>JAFXYU010000134.1 GCA_017541565.1 bacterium
CAGATTTTCGTTAGTGATGTCATTTGGGGTATTCCTTTCTTCAATTTCCTCGTAATTTTCTGCTACATCCCATCCCTTAACCATACGGTGTCAAACAATATTTCTGTTTCTTTATGTTTCAATTTCTTTCCTTCTTCAGGAAATAAAATGTTTCTCTCTTCGGTAATAGTTGCATCTTCAGGTCTTGTTCCGCACCATATACCTGAAATTATTTTTCCGTTCTTTTCAAATTTTCCAAAATATGTTGTTCTAATTTCCATAAATTATCCTTTCTGTGTCGCAGTTATATTTAAATCTTGCAATCTAATAGTTGAATTTTTATAAGTTATTCTGTGGTATTTGTAATATCTTGTGCTGTTTACAGGAATAGTCTGAGTAAGTGTTTTCGTTACCGTATATGTTCCTATTTCAGTCCAGTTCTGATTATCGTTGCTACCTTCAATTATGAAATTAGCGGCACTATAAGTTGTGGATGTGTAATAATTAACTATCTGCGAAACTTTCAACGGTAAAGGATTATAAAATGTATATTTACAAATATTATTAGTGTTATTTACCATCCATATATAATTAGTTGAACCATTGACAGCATAATATGCAGAATATCCACTTACTGAACTATCACAGGAAACCGCAAAACTATTTCCTCCCATAGTTCCATTTGCAGATAAATTAGGTCTTGAAAAATTACTTATTGTTGCACTTGATAATGTAATGTTTTGGCTGACATCATTATTTTGAACAGATATTGTTCCTGTTGCATCAGTATAATTATCACCGCCATCAATAAAATATGAAATATCAATATTGTTTCCTATGTAGTTTATTGCAAAATTCCCATTAGACTCTTCAATAGCATTTATCGAGACACCTAATATATCAAAATAAACATTAGCTCCATGATTAGTTGTAATTTTAACTTTTCTTGAATTCTGATTGAAATCAATAAACTCATTTTTTGTTTCATTTTCCACTAAATTTGTTAGTGTCTGAACTAAAACCTTATTCGCATTAGTATCATGAGCAAGGTATTCAATATCCTCCGCCGGCAATAAAACTGAAGAATCTTCAATAAAATCTTTATCAACGTATAGGCTATAGTTATTAGAATTAGA
Organism: bacterium; assembly: GCA_017541565.1. GTDB lineage: Bacteria > Cyanobacteriota > Vampirovibrionia > Gastranaerophilales > Gastranaerophilaceae > CAG-196. The sequence goes on from JAFXYU010000134.1 coordinate 1,116, forward strand.
AGTAAAATTAACTGTTGCTGCACATAAATCAAATAAAATAATTGTGTCATAACCTCCAAATCCTGCTACTACATCAGACCAGTTTTCAATAATTTTTTTAATTCTAATAGGGAAATGTACAGTACAGCCGGTTACAGATTGGAGCATATTGTTAAATTGATCTGTATAATTCCCAAAACTATTTTTATTTAAAGACGGAAAAGATAATGTTTTTAATTTGTAACAACTACAGAAAGCATATGATAATGCTTGTTTTGTCATTTGTTCAAGACTATCTAAATTAACATATTCCAAATTTGGACAATCATAAAAAACACTAGTCAAACTATTATACATTCCAGATAAAATTTTTAATTTTGGAAATGAAGCTGTTCTTAATGCCGTATTTCTGCGAAAAGCATAATACATTGCACATTGTCCAACATTTACAAGTTCAGGAAATGATACACTCTCTAAATCTGTTGTGTATGTGCAAAATTGGTACATAGCGGCATTTCCTACATGAGTTAAATCAGGGAATTCAATAGATTTAATTCCTCTTTTCTTTGTTACAGCATATGCATTGCCTCCAAACATATTTGCCAATATATAATCATCAACTCTAACAATACCATTTGCAACTAAATCTCCTGATGGTGGGAATTGTAAATTTCCATTGGCATCTACAGTTCCCCATAGGTTATCAAAATTTAACCCATATCTTGAAGTCTCGCCAACCTCACCTGATGTTATATTTGATATTGTTAATGATAAATTTGCACTATTCTGATTTGCCGGAAGTTCTGCACCTTTTTCCTGACAAGCAGAATAAGCACTTGCTATATTATTTTTAATTCTTTGTATTTCACTTGCTATTGTCATTTATACCTCGCTTAAAAGAGTTTCTATATTCCCGATTAAGTCATATATGCACTTTGCACTTGCATATTGTGAATTTGTACTTGATGAAGAAATTGAAGTTACAAGATTAGATTTTGTCTGATATTGACTGTGCGTGTGTGTCGGATTTGAACCTAAATTATCCGTAAAACTGCTCAATGTAGTTGGAACAGTTGGGATTGTAGGTTTATTTAATAAGTCGTTATAACTGCCGGATGTTGCAACGGCAGATAAATCTGTAGATAAAGCAAAAACTGAGTAATCGACTTCTGAGCCATTTTCAAGACCACCAACTTTTATAACTCCGTTGCCTGTCCCTATATAAAGTTCTTTTGTATCGGTACACCATAATGGCATTCCGACATCTGCCGAACTTGGTAAATTTTGTTTTAATCCTCGTTTGAATTGTATTTTATTCGCCATATTCAACCACTCTTTCTCTTGCCGCTTGGCGTTTTGCAAGTAAATCTAAATATTGATCGTTTGTAAGGGATGTTGTTTGTCCTAAATCAAGCTGATCCCTATGCCGAATTACAAGCCAATCCGTATCATTCAAATAATGTTTTGCCTCGTCATTGGTATTTAATAAATTTTCAATAGCCTTCGTTTTTTTGATATATTGTCCATTTATATATGTGTAGTTATCCATATCAGCGACTTTTCCGTTAACATAGATTATTCGTTCAGGAGGAATATTACCTGAATAAGTTATTACCTGAATATCATCATCACCTACATTCGGTTCATAATCGCAAACACCAACACATTTATTATTTTCGATTAACAAATAGTTCATTATTTCCTCCATACTGCTAAATAGTTACATTGAGGATTTGCTCTCTGCTCCGAGTTGTAGCATTTTACAGTAATACGACTATCTTCTTTTGACCAAGTACAATACATAGAGTCGTTATTATCGACATCACCGTTATAATGAATAACTCTGATGCTTGGAATAAAAGCAACTAAATTACTCATTGTATAACCGTCAGGAGGATAAACATAGGTCGTTGTGCCTGTGTTTGAACCTGAAACAATTTTGAATTGTTTTGAGGATTGTAAAAACGAACTTGCGTGATAACCGTCAACAGTATCTGCATCATATGTATGTATTATCTGAATTCCGTTTCCTGTTCCAATATATAGTTCTTTTGTATCTTCGCACCAAAGAGGCATTCCGCTTGGAGCAGAATTCGGTAGATTAGCTTTATTTCCTCTTCTTATACGGATATTAGTCGGCATTAAAATAAACCTCCGTCAAAGTTACCATCAAAAGGAGCCATAAAACCTATACCTGATTCATCAGGAAGAACACATAAAAGCATTCCACCTTCGCCATCTAATGAAGGTACGTCTGACAAGTCTGATATTGCTTGTACAAAAGAAGGTTTATTTTGAATACCTGACCAATCAACGAGAGTGTCGAGGTTGTTAAATTCAGATATTTTCACCCACTTTGTGCCGTTATAAACATATTCAGCACCACCACCGGCACCGACTGTTGAATCGGCTGATGCATCAATAACGAGTGCATGTAAGCCTGAAAATGCATTAAGAGCATCTCTTGCTGTTATGTTATTTACAACTGCCGCTTCCTTAAATACATTCGGTATTTGTGCGTTTGGAATTTTTCCTGAAGAATCCAATGTTGCAATTCCGTTTGCCTGTCCTTTTTGTAGTGCAATTCTGTTATCCACCGCAGATGCAAAATCTGTCACTTGAGAGGATGGATGCGTGTGCGTTTTTTCTGCTTTTTGCAATAAGAAATTTGCAAGTTGTGCAGCATTTGCAAATTCTGTTAATGCGTTACCATCACCATTACCGATATAGAACTTTTTTGTATCGGTTGTAAATAAGAGTTCGCCCGGTCTTGCTTCCACAGGCAAATTTTCTGAAAGACCACGTTTGATTTGTAAGTATCCCATTTTATTTCCTTTCTTTAAAATCCTCCGGCATCGATGTTTTCAGCATCATCAACAATACCGTTGCCGTTCTTATCGTAAATTGTTGTACTCATTATTAATTGCGGAACTGACGGAGGTTGAGGAATATTCATATTTTCACCATCGGTGAAAGTGCCTCCATCGACATATTCGCAAGTATCTACAAAGCCGTTTCCATTGGTGTCGTATAACCAAATAGGCATTAAATCAGGGTGAGTATGTCCATTAAAGAGATTATTAACCCAACTTTGCGATGCCATTTGGATAGTTGGATCAACATTTATCTGAATTACATCGGGATTAATCGCAATAATGACAACCTTTAACCATAATTCCTTAAAACTTCCCTGTGTTTCCAACGGTTTATATGTTTCAGGTTGCTTCCCGATCAATAAAAGATTATTTTCGGAATCAAATATTCCAAACTCCCTCATATAAAAACCACCAACGGATGCCGGCACAAGTGCTTTGGCTGTCAGTTGTGTAAGTTCTGTTATTTCGGCTCTGTATCTTTCGTTTTTTAATCTTGTCTGTGTCGGATCAGGTTCGTAATAAGCACCGTTTGAATCACCAACGGCAATATATTTTAAGTCTAATTTAGTGCCGTCATTAAGTGCCTCATTGATTTTTTGTAAACCTATATCGGTTATTATTGAATAATATTCCTTTGTCATACCGTAACTTCCTCGCTTGTCGTTGCATAACTTGCGTATCGTTGTTCTGCTGTACTGATTAAATGAATAATCAAACTCTCAAGATGAGAACGGACATTTTTATTTGCGGTTATAAGGTCAAGTAATTGTTGTTCCGTAAACTCATCAAATCCTTTGTCGTTCATATCAATAGAAATTCTGAAATAATATGGATATCCTCCATATTCAAACCACTCGGACACTTTGCCGTTAAGTCCTAAAATCTCAAGCACTCTCACAAGAGAATATTTAGTTCCACGATATCTGTGCAGGTTCAAAGAGTTCTTTATTAAATCTCTCTTTTCAGCTTCCGTTGAGCATCCTGCCCAACCCTCATTCCCTGTGATGTGGAACTGTTCGGCAAGATGAATTAAAGCTGATTCATCAACTTTGTCAAAAAGATAAACCAACAAACATTCAAGATCTAATTCCTGAAATCTTGCAAATAATTTATCAAATGCCTTTGAAGATGTATCATTTATCGGGGATAAAGTATTATTCATTAGCTCTACCTCCGAATGTTATTGTCCAATCCTGAAGGTTCGCCCATTGATTATTAGATAAAACTTGGTATGCCGGAGAGAGCAGTTCAACCTTATAAACACCATAAATTGAATTTAATATTGCAATAATCTGAGTCGGGACAATATCCTTTCCGAGTTTTGAGGACATTTCTTTTTTATACTCATTTAAACGCTCGTTAATTAGCGTTTGAACGGTATTTAAATCGGCATCAAGATACAAAATAATATTAGCGACAATCGTGAAATCGATTTTTTCAGGTGCGTGAACTACGACTCTGTCAGTTAAAGGTCTGACTTTATCTGCACTTAAATAGTCAGTTATTATTTGTATCATTTCAGGTGTCGGGTTTCCTGTAGCTGTCAGAGGATAAATATCGACAACACCTGCTGATGTAGATAATACTTCAACATCGGTTACTGATTGATGAGCGGATAATGTATGGAATCTATAAGCACCTTTGCTTCCTGCGTTAGAGAAACTTTCAGGAGCAAGTCTAATTCTTTCTCTTAAACTATCCTCTGATTCTTCATCAGCACCACCGTCTGTAACAGTTGTGCTTTCAACAACATCGACATCATAAGATAAAGGAGTCAGTAAATTATTTACTTTTCCTATTTCATAACCATTTGCACCCTCGCCTGTTACTTCGCAAGTTGCACCAATTGTTGCGGATAAAGTGCCGGCAAGAATGTTTGTATCGTCATCGGTGGCAAAAGTATATTTCCCATCTTCAGTTTCAATTTCAGTTCCTTTTGGAATTGGAATATCAAAGTTCAAAGTTTCGTTCAAAGAGAATTTTATTGTTGTTTTAGCATATTTCCCTTCTAATTTATGAACTCCGACCAGTTCTGCCAAATGCTCCAACACTTCCATTGGTGCATAGGTTAAAAGATTAGACTTTGCTATCTCTTGTATTTTTATTCGGAGCAGATTTTCTCTGTATGCACCGACATCAATTAACAGTCTTTCAATCTGTGCAGGCTGTAAAGTTTTGCCTGTCTTTTCCTCATAAAGACTAATCCACTCTTGAGTTATTTTGTCGGCATCACGTTCGATAAAGTTAGGTTCAGGGAGTCTTGTTGTCATAATGTCACCTCCGCTGTTCCTTTAGTAGATGAACCGTTAAGAGTCCATTGAACTTTTATTTTTATGTTGGAGCCTTCAACATCAAACAGGACAGAGTTTACATGAACTCTTGTTTCCCACATAGAAATTGCATCAATGGTTTCTCTGATAATATTTGCCTTTGCAATATTAACGGGATAATCAATATATTTAAGAATGTTTGATCCAAAAGTCGGTCTGTGTGGATCAGAACCTTTTGGAGTATTCAAGATTAAAGCAATGCATTGGTTTATATCCTCAACACCTTCTGCGACCTCGCCGATGCCGTTGAGTTTGAATTGCCAATCTACATATTTAATTTCATCTAATTTAGTCATTACATTCCTTTATCAGGTGCGGAAGTCGGACTTCCCTGATTTCCTGTGTGTTTGTGCGAGTTGTAAATATTTCTCATTGCTTGCATAGAGGACTTTTTATCTGTTATGTCAGCACTTGA
>JAFXYU010000135.1 GCA_017541565.1 bacterium
CTATAGTACCAAGTTCCAGTCTGGTACCTGATAACCCGACCGTCCTGCTGACGACTGCCGGCATGCTTCAGTTTTTACCTATATTTTTGGGAATACAGAGTTGTCCTTATGAACCTGCGAGAGCAGCATCTTGCCAAAAATGCGCACGCGCGGGCGGCAAAGATTCGGACATTGAAAATGTCGGAAGAACCCCCAGACATCACACATTTTTTGAAATGTTAGGTAATTTTTCTTTCGGTGATTATTACAAAAAAGAAATTATTCCGTGGGCATGGGAGTTTGTAACAGAAGTTTTGAAACTTGATAAAGACAGGCTCTGGATAACAATATTTGAAACAGACGATGAAGCATTTGAAATCTGGAGAAGCATAGGAGTCCCTGCTGAAAGAATAAAAAGAAAAGGTAAAAAAGACAATTTTTGGGGACCTCCGGGAGCATCCGGTTCATGCGGGCCATGCAGCGAAATACACTATGATTTAGGTGAAGAATATTCTTGCGGTCATCCGAATTGCGGTATAGATACCTGCGAATGCGACAGATGGGTTGAAATCTGGAATTTGGTCTTTACTGAATTATTCCAAGATGAAGATGGCAATCAATCTCCTTTGGAAAAGAAAAATGTTGATACGGGAATGGGCTTAGAACGTATAACTATGGTTTGTCAGGGAGTCGGCTCTACATTTGAAACAGACCTTCTCAAACCGATATTAGATAAAGTTTCGGAAATGAGCGGAGTTCCGTATAAAAAATCAGAAAAAACCGATGTTTCTCTGAGAATTATAACAGACCACGCAAGATGCGTTACTTTTCTTATAACAGACGGAGTTATCCCCGGGAACGAAGGCAGAAGTTATGTATTAAGAATGATTCTCCGACGTGCGTTAAGACACGGGAAAATTTTGGGAATGGAACTTCCGTTCCTGTACAAACTTGTTGATATCGTAGTTGAAAATTATGGTGAAGCATATCCGGAACTGATTAAAAACAAAGAAAAAGTTAAAGATGTAATAAGAAAAGAAGAAGACAGATTTAATAAAACGTTGGACAGAGGATATAAACTTCTTGAAGAATTTATTAATGAAAAGCGTGATATAGATGGTGAAAGTGCATTTAGACTGTATGACACTTATGGTTTCCCTCTCGAACTTACCAAAGAAATCGCTGACGAAAATATGTTGAAAGTCGATGAAGACGGATATAAGGCGGCAATGCAAGAGCAAAAAGACCGAGCAAAAGCAGCAACTGCAAAAATATCCGTAACAGGCGACATTAAATACGCAAATCTGGAAAGAGAAGTAGGTTCGACAGAGTTTGTAGGATATACCGATAACTGTTCAAAATCAAAAATTCTTGGTCAAATCGAAGGCGAAGGATTTGTAGATATTGTTCTGGATAAGACACCTTTTTATGCTGAATGCGGCGGTCAGGTAGGTGACAGCGGAATTTTAGAAAATGAAACATTTAAAGCAGAAGTCTTAACAACATTCAAAGTTAATGACCTCTATGTTCACAGATGCTCAATTTTAAACGGCGATGTCGTAATAGGCGACATAGTTGATGCAAAGATTGACGTTGAAAAGAGAGAAGAAATCCGTGTTCATCATACATCCGCTCACTTATTGCAATCAGCACTGATTAAGATTGTCGGTGATGAAGTTAAGCAAGCAGGTTCTTATGTTGATAATGAAAGAATGAGATTCGACTTTACGTTCTCACGGGCAATGACTCCAAATGAAATTAAAAAGACAGAAAATCTAATGAATAAATGGATAGGTGAAGGTTACACCATCAAGACAGAAGTGATGGATATAGAAGAGGCTAAACAGACCGGAGCAACGGCGCTGTTCGGCGAAAAATATGGTGACAGCGTAAGAGTTGTTTCTATAGTAAAAGACGGTGAATGCATTTCTAAAGAATTTTGTGCCGGCACTCACGCAAGAGAATTAAAGGATTTGAGACTCGTAAAAATCGTTTCGGAATCGGCTATCGCAGCAGGAACCAGACGTATAGAAGTATTTGTATCAAATGCGGCGATAAAATACTTGAATGCCAAATCAGAAGAAATTGACAAACTTGCATCACGATTTAAACTCCATTTTAATGAGGTTGAAGAACGTGTTGACAAATTGCAAGAAGAAAACAGAGAACTACAGAAAGAAATAGCATCTGCAAAAGCGGAAATGGCAAGAGGAAAATTCTCCACATTTATTTCAAGAGCGGAAGACATATCAGGCGGCAAACTATTTATATCAAAGATTGAAGATATTGATTCAGATGCAGTTAAAGCAGGTATGGATATGATGGCATCAAAGTTAGGTGAAAGCATTATAGTACTTGCAAGTCCAAAAACTGTTATTGTAAAAGTTTCTGACGGATTTGTAAAATCCGGAGTAAACGCAGGGAAAATAGTCGGAGAAATTGCGAGAGCAACCGGAGCAAACGGCGGCGGACGACCAAACTTTGCTCAGGGCGGCATCAAAGATGTTTCAAAACTTGATGATATTCTTAGTGCAGTCGAAACAGAACTAAAAAAATAACAGCAAAAACTGTTGCAAAATTTCTTTAATTTGTGTAACATAGACTTGTCTATGGTCTTATATAATGTGCTGATTAAAATCGGCATACATTTGCTGACAAAAGAGAAGAAGGAGAAAATTATGAAAGAAAATTTGAAAAAGTATTTGGTAGAATTTATCGGTACATTTTTCCTTGTATTTACAGTATGCTCTGCTGTATTCTTGGCAGGTGAAGGAGTAATTGGTGCAATATCTATAGGTGTTGTACTTATGACGGTTATTTATGCCGGCGGACATGTTTCGGGTGGACACTACAATCCGGCTGTTTCATTTGCTGCTGCATTAAGAGGCGCTTTAGGATGGGCTAATCTTGTACCATACTGGATTTCACAAGTATTGGGTGCAATTGCCGC
>JAFXYU010000136.1 GCA_017541565.1 bacterium
AAACGCAAATAATATCTATTTTGAACAGCGTTTATGGAGTATTCAAAGTCGTGGTTGATATTCCTGATGACATAGAACTTCAGGAAAATGAATGGGCGAATTTAACTAATTTTGAAATAACGGTTGGAGGTTATGCTAATGAGTAAGTCTCTTGCACCTATAAATGACATTAATTTAAAAATATTTGATGAGATTTGTGAGGAACGATTCAAAAACATTGATTTGGAATGTATTTTAATCTCAATAATCGACAATGTTCCTGCCGATGCTCTGCCGCATTTAGCTGAACAATATCACATAACAGGGAATGAAGGTTGGATTCAGGCTTTAAGTGATACTGAAAAAAGAAACCTTATCAAATCATCAATAAAAATGCACCGTTATAAAGGTACAAAATTCGCTATTGAAGAGATTTTCAAAACATTAAATATTGTCGGAAATGTTGAAGAGTTGTTTAACTACGGCGGACAACCATATTATTTTAAAGTAATTTTACAGATTTTTAACAGATCAATTAATGAAGAAACCGAAAACAAATTAATTGCTCTTATAAATGAATATAAAAACGAGAGGTCTTGGCTTGAGGAAATTCAATTTCACCTCTCATCCAAAACCAAAATGCACGCATATTCTGCATTAGTCGAAGAAGAAACAATAACAGTAAATTCAAGAGGATCATAAATGGCTGACGAATTTTATTCATTAGTCACCGACATCGGTGCAATTAAACAATTAGAAAGTGTAAGAGACGGAGTCCCGTTTGATGTTTATGAAATCGCACTCGGCGATAGCAACGGAACATATTACACCCCTCAAACAGATCAAACTGCTCTGCGTAATGAAGTATGGCGAGGACTCATTGAAAAATGTGAATGGGTTGATAACAAATTTTATTGTGTAACAACAGTTCCTGCCTCCGTTGGTGGTTTTACAGTAAGAGAAGCAGGTGTCTTTGATTCAGATAATAATTTAATTGTAATAACGAAATTCCCTGAAACTACAAAACAAGATCCTGAAAGCGGAACTGTAAAACAATTAACTATAAGAATTGAATTAGAGTTATCTAATAAAGAACTTGCGGAGCTTGTAATTAATCCGAATATTCAATTAGTTACAAAAGACGAATTAACCGAAACTCTGACTGATATTGATAATACATATCAAAAAGTGGAAGAAAAAGGACAGCCTTTAGGTTATGCACCTCTTGATGAGAATAATAAAATTCCTCTTCCTTTTATTCCAAAACTTGATACAAAGAGCATTTTAACACCTTTCTGTTTGAACTCATGCCGGCTTGATGCAAAGGGAAACCCTGATTTATTATCCTGTGAGACTGTAAAAGTTGAAAAATACACAGCGAGTGGTCTTGGTGTTTTTTATACGGCTCTTGGGTACACATTTGAAAAAGACGGAATTGTTTATTCTGATACCGAACTGACAATTCCAAAAGGCACAATTGTTGCTGTTAATTCATCAACAAATTATATTGCATTCGGTGATATTGAAACATTATCTGAAGATGAAACAAATCCAAATCATTATTCCGCAACCAACATCGGCGATTTTTATATTCAAAACACTCTCGCAGTTGGTGTTCAATGTTTCTCTGATCCCGAATTTACAAATTCAATCGGTGTTGTTACATACCTGAATCTTACAAAAATATGCATAAGCCAAGATGAAACTTATACATATAACGGGCATACAACAACACATATTTATATAACTGCTCATGCACCATTTACTTATACAACAGCACAAAGTAAAACCCACGAGGTTGAAGAAGATCTGATTTTGGATGTGGTCGACTTGTGTCCTGAAGCAGGTCAAACTAAAAACTTTAATCTGTTTGTGGTGAATGAGGATGACGGATATTCGCTTGTTGCTTTATCAAACACAATATTTACACAAATGCTTGAGCCTGATAATCAGCAGATAAATGATATATGGTTTAAGGTGCTTGAGCCGTTGGCAAGCTATATCTATCTGTTAAATATATGGCAAGAAACAAATCTTGTCCCCGTAGGCGTGTTCTCTCTTGAGGGAGGCGAAAACTAAAAATTAAAAGGAGCGAAAAATGGAAACTAAATTTTATTACAGTTACAACGCAGAGGGCAATGCGTTTGTCGGTAAATATCCGGCATTAAAAAACCCACGCAGACAAACGGAGTATTTATTACCTGCTATGGCTACATTTAAAGAACCCCCTATTACAAATGAAAATGAAGTCGCAATTTGGAACGGAAACGATTGGGAAATTGAATCAGACTTCAGAGGTCAAACTCAAATCAATATTGAGACTCGTGAGGTTTCAAAGATTGATTATATTGGCGATGTTAAATCAGGCTTTCAAAAAGTAACAGAGGAAATTGCAAACGATATTCTTCAATTCCCTGATAAGTATAAACAAATTGATAATCAACTTGTCGATATTTCAGGCACAGAAGAATATAGGCAATACCTCCACGAAAAAGAAATAGCCGAGAGAAAATCTCAAATTGAATCAGAACTTTTGGAACTTGATTCAAAGAGAATTCGTGCCATCTGTGAACCATCAATAAAAGATGAATCAACAGGTGAAACTTGGCTTGATTATTACAATAACCAAGTCGCAGTTTTAAGAGAAGAGTTAAAGAACTTATAAGGAATGAACATTGAAAAAAATCGGCACATTGAAAACCCCAACCATAAATCAAAATGGCTACCATAAAAACATTCTGACTAAAGAGAGAATTGGAACATTATTTATTTATCCAACAGATTACACC
>JAFXYU010000137.1 GCA_017541565.1 bacterium
AGTCGCGGAGCGGCAACTTTTGAGGTCATAATTTCTACAATGTCGCCGTTTTTGAGTTTTGTATCCAATTGAGCAATACGACCGTTAATCAGCGCGCCTACGGTTTTATGTCCGACGTCGGAGTGGATACGGTAGGCAAAGTCAACAGGGGTTGCACCTTGCGGCAAATCCAAAACGTCTCCTCCGGGGGTGAATGCAAAAACCTGATCCGAGAATAAATCGAGTTTGACCGCATCAACGTAATCTGCTGCGTCTTTTGCGCCTTTATTATATTCAACAAGTTTTTTCATGAATGAAAATTTAACATCATTCGCCGAATCCGCTTTTTGCGAGCCTTTTTCCTTATATCTCCAGTGTGCGGCAATACCATATTCTGCAATCTCGTGCATTTCCCAAGTTCTGATTTGAACTTCCAGCGGTTTTTGACGCGGACCGATAACAGATGTGTGCAAAGATTGGTACATGTTACCTTTAGGCATTGCAATATAATCTTTAAACCTTCCGGGAATAGGTTTAAAGCGGGAGTGAATAAGTCCTAAAACTTCATAGCATTCTTTTTCGGTATCAACAATTACACGAACGGCAGTAATATCGTACAGGTCGTGAAACCCGATATTAAGCCTCTGCATTTTTTTATAAATACTGTAATAGTGTTTTGCTCTTCCGGTAATTTTTGCATTTATTCCGCTGACTTTTACGTCTTGTGCAATTTGGTCGATAAGCAGTTGGACCGTGGATTCTCTTTCAACTTTTTTCTGTGAAACCAGTTGAGCGATTTCATAATATTTGTCTGGATGGATATATTTTAGTGACAAATCTTCAAGTTCCGCCTTAATTTTACCGACACCTAATCGATTGGCAAGAGGTGCAAAAATATCCAAGGTTTCCTGTGCAATTCTTTGCTGTTTGACAGGTGCCATATAATTCAGTGTCCGCATATTATGCAGTCTGTCTGCAAGTTTCAGGAAAATTATTCTGACATCGGATGCCATGGCAATAAACATTCTGCGGAAGTTTTCCGCCTGACGTTCTTCCGTTGATTTAAACTGCAGTTTTCCGAGTTTTGTCACGCCCTGAACCAGATTTAAGACATCTTCTCCAAAGAGTTCTTTGATTTCTTCCGGCTGAGTGTTTGTATCTTCAAGAATATCATGTAAAAAACCCGCGATTAGCGTGTCTTTATCAGCCATAAGTCCGATAAGGATTTTTACGACCTCCATCGGGTGAATAATATAGGGTTCTTCCGAAACCCTGTATTGTCCTGCATGAAGTTTTTTTGCAAACTCAAATGCGCGCTCAAGGTCTTCTATATCTTCTTCGTGGTAATTCTTTTCTTCAAGAAGTGACTTTATTTCATCAAAAGAGATTACATACTGTTCCATGATATAGTTATCATAGTTTTTTTTGTTGAAAAAATCAAGGCTGGGCGGGTATAATATCCTTCATTGAGCCTATCATGTAGAATGAACCGCAGATTATATTCAGTTTGTCGGGAGGTAAAGAGACGGTATCATTAAATTTTTTACATTGAACGGGGCATTTTGATGAAAGTTCTTTATATGTGCAAGAGTTTGGGTAATCAAATTCTTTTAAGTAAACTTCATCTTCAGGGCGGAAGAGAATCTTCATCATGCTTTCATAATCTTTTGTTTTGAGGCAGCCGAACACAAACCGCCTTTCGGAATTTGGGAAAAAATAGTCCAGATTTTCTCTTAGTGCGGTGATTCCGTTCGGATTGTGCGAAGCGTCAACAATAAGATTTTTTTCCTTAAAATATTCAAACCTAAGAGGATGGTTTACGTTTTTAAGTCCTTCGAGTATCGTTTCTTCGTTTATGTCTTTGAAAAGATAATTAATTGCCGTGAGCGCAAGTGCAAGATTTTCGGCTTGATGATTTCCTTTGAGTGCCAGTGCATCGGCATATCTCGGGTCAACATAAGGCGAAACAAGTATAAATAAAGCGTCTTCTTCTTCCGCCTTATCTTTTATGACTTCGTATCCGCTGCCGGTGATAACCGGGCATCCGTGCTTTATTATTCCCGCTTTTTCTGCGGCAATTTTTTCTTTTGTGTCACCGAGGCGGTCCGTATGGTCAAGGTCAATGTGCGTAATTATTGAACACAGGTTCTTTTTTATAACATTTGTTGCATCAAGCCTTCCGCCCAATCCGGTTTCAAGAATTGCAAAGTCGACGTTTTTATCTCTAAAGTACAAAAACATTGCGACGGTCAGAATTTCAAATTCCGTCAGGTGGATACCCGTATTTTTAATTTGTTCAACGTAAGCGGCAAACTGTTTTTGGGGGATTTTTTTCCCGTCAACTTTTATTCTTTCCGTGTATTCCCAGATGTGAGGACTTGTGTAAAGTCCTGTTTTATACCCCCCTTCTCTCAGAACCGAATCAAGAATTGCGCAAACAGAACCTTTGCCGTTTGTTCCCGCAACATGAATACACTTCAGAGAGTCTTGCGGATTCCTGAATTTTTCCAGTACGGAGCGGATTCTGTCCAGTCCCAAATCTATATAGAAATTATCTTTGCTCGTTATAAAATTAATACTGTCTGCGTAATTCATAATCGTATTATATAAAAAAACCGAAATTTTTGTTATAATAATTCCAAGTTATGTTTAAGAATCAGGAGAGTTGTATGGAGAAACTGAAAATTGGTATTATAGGTCTTGGAACAGTCGGATGCGGTGTGTATAAAACGCTTGAAGATATGGACATGGTTGAGATTGTAAAAATTGCGGTTAAAAATATCAATAAACCCAGAAGTGTCCAAGTATCGCCCGAAAAGTTGACGGACAATCCGTACGAAGTAATAAACAATCCTGATGTTGAGGTTGTGGTTGAATTGATTGGCGGTGTTGAACCGGCATGGGAGTACATTTCGTCTGCTATTAAGAACGGAAAGCATATAGTTACCGCAAACAAAGAATTGCTGGCAAAGAAAGGCGAAGAACTCTTCAACTTGGCAGAGGAATACAACAGAGTATGTCTTTATGAAGCGGCAATTGCAGGCGGAATCCCTTTGATTATGCCTATAAAAACAATTTTGGCAGGTAACAAGATTACGAATATTAAGGCAATTTTAAACGGAACAACCAATTATATTTTAACCAAAATGGATGTTGACGGGGCTTCCTATGAAGATGTTTTGAAAGAGGCGCAGGAGTTGGGGTACGCGGAAACCAATCCGACGGGTGATGTGGAAGGATTTGATGCTGCGTATAAGATTACAACTCTTGCGACGATTGCGTTTAAAAAGAGAGTGAAAATTGAGAACGTATATAGAGAAGGCATTACAAAGGTTCGCAAAGAGGATATGGCGCAGGCAAACGAATTTGGGTACAAGATAAAACTCATTGCAAACGCATCTATTGATGATGAAGGGAATGCGGATGTCAGAGTTCATCCGATGCTTGTGAAAAAAGATACCATGCTTGCGCATATTGACTATGTCACAAATGCCGTGCAGATGACGGGACATCCGATTGGAAGTATTGTTCTTTCAGGTCCGGGAGCAGGTGAGTTCCCGACGGCAAGTTCGGTTGTCGGTGATATTCTTGCAATACAGGCGGAAAAGGGTACGACCGATTATATGCTTCCTATGATGCGATGCCACCACGATTCTGTGGCTACTCCTGTCAATATTGACGATACAATAAACAAATACTATATATCAATAACCGCGCCGAATGCGATTGGTGTTATTGCAAAAATCGGTACGATTTGTGCAAATAAAAACATAAGTCTGGAAAGTATTTTGCAAAGAGAGGTTTCTCAAAACAATACTGCGGATATTATTGTTATTACCGAAAAATGTCAGGAAAAACTTATTAAAGAAGTTGTACAAGAACTTGACAATTGTACGGTTAACAGTTTGATAAGAGTTGCGGAATAGTTGTTAAAGAGATTCTTCGCTTCCGATTGGTTTTTCGGCTTCAGAATGACTGTGCCTTTTTTGACATTTGAACAAAATAACAGGAAAAGGTTAGGTTTAGTGATTTTTTTATTAAAAACACTTCACAAAACCTGCAACACATGCTATAATAAGTATATATCTATGAAGAAAATTTTAGTATTTATTATAAGAAAGTGAGGATAGTCCGTGAAAAAGTATTCAGTGAGGAGTGCCTGTCTTGGTATAGGCAAAAAAGGTGCATTTTCTTTGATGGAAATGATGATTGTGCTGTTGATTATATCAATTGTTGCAGCAGCAACCGCGCCTGTAGTTACTAAAAAAATGGCAAGAAGCACCTCCGGTGCAAGTCCGTGGTCATATATCGGTATGGCGGGGTCTATAGTATTCAATCCGCAAGGTTCAAATAATGTATCTGCTAATATCGGTACAAGATCGGTTCAGGGTAACCACCCGAGATTATATTTGGATGGATCTATTCCTCTCGGATTAGGTAACGGAAATACTCAAAGGGGTACTTTTAGTATTGATGATAACGGCAATTTGGCTTTAGCAACAGGTCAAAACTTTATGTATAACACAGGCGGTGACAACAGAACGATGATAATCGGTTCGAACACAAGACCGGGTACAAATCCGAAACTTTATGTCAGGAGTGCCGGAAACGAGCCGCAAATAGCATTGGGTGATTCTAATAACAATGTGGTAAATATTGTTGCGGACATGGCTAACGGAAGAACAGGTATTTCAAACGCAACTATTCCGAATAATACAACGGCATTGGGAACAAATCAGACAATTGCTGCTGCGGCGCAGCGCTCTGTAGCAATTGGTGACAATGTTAGAGCAAATGCCGTTCGTACTGTGGCAATAGGCAGCAGATTTACAAATAATGCGAATGTCAATTTTGATTGTACCGCTCAACAAGCGGATTCTGTTGCAATCGGCAGCGGCGCGAGAGCATTGATATCGGATTCTACGGTAGTAGGTTCTCGTGCAACAGGATATAAAAGTGAAACAACGGCAATCGGTTTTGGTGCAGAAGCGGGTGATCCCGATGCAAATTCAGGGACGAGAGGAAATAACGCTACGGCAATCGGTCGCGGGGCAAGGGCAACCGGAACTTCAAGTACGGCTGTCGGAGCAACGGCTAAAGTGAGCAACGTTGATCAATCGACGTTTGCAACCGCTGACCGTTCCACTGCACTCGGTGCAAGTGCAAGCGCGGCTGCCGTAAATTCAGTTGCAATCGGATATAATGCGCGTATTGTGGGCTCTAATAATACCAACAGTATTGCAATCGGTAGTGATGCAGGAATTGATACTAACAGTTTCTCCGGAGCGACTACTAAGGCTAATATAGCGATTGGCGGAAGAGGTGCTTGGATTGCGCGAAACGTAAATGGCGGTACAGCAATAGGAAACGATGTCAGGGTAAATACGATAAGTACGACCACGCAGAATTTTGGCTCGACAGCAATAGGTTCTAATGCACATGCAAATCATTCCAACAGTTTTGTTATAGGTACTAACAGCGGAAACGTTCAGGCAGCAAGTACAGCTGCGAATCAAATCGTTCTAGGTACTGCACAAAACACCGTATACATTCCCGGGAACTTGGTTGTTGGAAGAAGTGCTGTTGTTAACTTAGAAAGAGGTACTACCTTTACCTGCAGAGATGATGGAGTAAGTGGGCAGGCAGGGTGTTTTATGCAATTTCAGCATGGTGGTGATGAAGAAGTTCACCAACTTGGATTGAATGGTTGGCTGTCATCAACAACTGCTTTGAAAACTATTATTGACAATTATAAAGCGTATAATGACTACGTTGGCGGTTATAATAACGGTATAAGCGACCGTCGTTTGAAGAATGTAGGTGAGAAGTTTACGGGCGGATTAGAACAGATTAAGAAACTTGATTTATACAACTTTACTTTCAAGAAAGATACGGAAAAAACTCCGCAAGTCGGTATTATGGCGCAGGATTTGCAGAAAGTTTTCCCGACCGCGGTTTGGAAAGGCGAAGACGGATATCTCAGAATCCGCTGGGATGAAATGTTCTATGCTGTAATCAATGCGGTAAAAGAACTTGATTCCAAAATCGCAACGGCTTTTGAACAAATCAAGGCAAATACGGACAAGGTTGCCAAACTTCAGGCTCAAGTTGATGAACAAAAGCAGGTTATAAAAGACTTGCAGGCTAAAAATGCAGAGTTTGAAAAACGTTTGGCTAAACTCGAAAAGAAAGCAAAATAAACTTCAAAGATATATAAGTCATTCACGGACTTTTTTAAAGGCGGAATTTATTCCGCCTTTTTTATTTTATTTTTTTTATGGTGACTATATACAATGTTACAGTAAAATTTCTTAAAACTGTCACCCTGAACTTGTTTCAGGGTCTTACTATTGGTCAGATTCCGAAACAAAGTTTATTTACCCCTTCGGAATGACAGCACGACTGGTTTTAAACACAGTTTACTGTAAATTAGTATATACTTACTTTTTTTTGTCCCTCCGTATCACCTCTGCTTTAAATTTTCCGAAACTCATGATACAATACTCCTATGTTTACGGGAATTGTAGAAGAACTCGGAAAAATCCTTTTTATCACAAAAAACAAACTCACCGTAGAAGCGTATAAAGTTACGGAAGATGCCAAAATCGGTGACAGTATTGCCGTGAACGGAGTTTGTTTGACGGTAACAAAAATAAACTCCAATGGTTTTGACGCTGATATTTCTCCCGAAACATCCAAGGTTACGACTCTCGGAAAATTAAAAAACGGAAGTTTTGTAAATCTTGAACGCGCACTTCCGGCGGACGGACGTTTCGGTGGGCATATTGTTTCGGGGCATATTGACGGTATCGGGAAGATTTGTATTCTGCAAAAAGATGGTGATTTTTATAACTTGGTTCTCGAAATCAGCGAAAACGAATCAAAATACGTCGTTAAAAAAGGTTCAATTACTGTTAACGGAATCAGTCTGACTGTTGCGGAAATTGACGGAGAAACGGTTAAAATTGCAATAATTCCGCACACATTTGAGAATACAAATCTAAAGGAATTAAAAGCCGGAGATTATGTAAACATCGAAACCGACATAATTTCCAAGTATGTTGAAAAATTTTTATCAACGAGGGATAATAATACAGGAATTAGTATGCAATTCCTTCGGGAAAACGGATTCTAAAAAGTATGCCAAACACAAATCAATTTAACACGATAGAAGAAGCGCTAGAGGATTTCAAAATAGGGAAACCTCTTATTGTTGCTGATGATGAGGACAGGGAAAATGAGGGCGATTTGATTTGCTCCGCTCAGTTTGTAACTCCGGACTTGGTAAACTTTATAACCCGTGAATGCAGAGGAATTGTTTGTCTTGCTATTTCAAACGAAATCGCAAAACAACTCGATTTACCTCAAATGGTCGAAAGAAATACGGAAAGTATGCAGACTGCGTTTTCTTTGAGTATAGATGCGAGTCCCAAATATGGTGTAACAACGGGTGTTTCCGCGTTTGACAGAGCAAAAACAATAGAGGTTGCAATTGCGCCTGATGCCGTTCCTTCGGATTTAAGACGTCCGGGGCATTTGTTCCCTTGTGTTGCAAGAAAAGGCGGAGTGCTGAAACGATGCGGTCATACGGAGGCGGTTGTTGATTTGGCAAGGCTATCAGGTCACAGAGAAGCCGGAATTATGTGTGAAATTATGAATCCCGACGGCACGATGGCAAGACGGGATGATTTGTTTGAATTTGCTCGCAAACACGGTTTTAAAATAATAACTGTTGCGGATTTAATCGCATACAGGTTGAGAAGCGAAAAATTTGTAAAACGCGAGGTTGAAGTATTCTTGCCGTCAAAATTCGGTGATTTCAACATAGTCGGGTACACGGACACAATAACAGGATGTGAGCATGTTGCGATGGTAAAAGATGACGGCTCGGACAAAATTCCTTTAATCCGTGTTCACAGTGAATGCTTGACAGGAGATGTATTCCACAGTCTGAAATGCGATTGCAACTGGCAATTACACAGGGC
>JAFXYU010000138.1 GCA_017541565.1 bacterium
TGAAAAATACGAATGGTTAATTCAAAACGGTTGTACAAATACTGAAGATAGAAAATGGATTGCTGATTATATCAGAAGTGATGAATATAGAGAAATATATGGAGATTAACTATGGAAAACAAATTCGTAAAAACAAAAAACTTTAAAAATTTTATTTCATTAGCAAGTAAATTAAAAAATCTGCCTGATAATATTCCACGACTTGCATTAATATATAGTGAACCGGGAATAGGCAAGACTCACATGTTATTAAAATGGGCATTGGATAACGATGCCGTCTACATAAGAGCAATTAACGGAATGACTCAACCGGGATTATTAAAAACAATAGTTACGGATTTGGATTTAACGGATTACCACAATATGCAAACCAACTTCAACCATATCGTTAAAAGTTTACAACAAGAGCCAAGAGTAATTATTGTCGATGAAGTGGATTATTTAATAGGCGATAAAAATGTAATAGAGATATTAAGGGACATTCAGGATATTACAAATGTTCCGATTATTTTATCCGGAATGGAATTTGTGAATAGAAAAATTGCAAGATTCAAACATATAAAAAGCAGATTATATAAGAGTTTGAAATTAAAATATTATGATTCAAATGAAATTAGTGACATACTTGAACAATTGACAAATCTTAAATTTACGGATGGTGCAATAAAATATTTAACATTGAGGAAAGTGCCGTTCCGCCAAATTGTGCAAACAATACAGGAATTAGAAAGTTATTCCCAAACGAATAATATTAGTGAAATAGATGAAACAAAAGTGATTGAGGTGCTAAATGAAAGACAAGATACTCAAATTATGTCGCAGAATGCGTAATGCAACAAAAACGGATTTATTACAGATTGCAGAAATAGAACCGAATGTTTTAGAAACAGTTTTAATGTATCTGCTTGATGAAAAGTTGTTGGAAGAAAAAAACGGCTGTTATTTCCCGATAGATAAAAAAGAATTAACGGAGATACCTCGTATAGAATTGCGGAGTTTACCACTTATGATCCAATGCCATTCTCCTGAAACAATAGATTTAATTATAAGGGGATTTTGTGAAAAAATTGGATGTCAGAAAATGTGTAATATTGCAAATGTTAGTGCAAGCACCATAACGGCATTTTATAACGAGTTTCGGAAATTGATTTATGAAAGACAAAATAATAACTTGTTAAATAATTATTTTGTTAATCCGAAGCAATGTAGATATAGACAGTTCTTTGATATCTTCGGATTCTTTTATATATATAATAAGAACATTTATATTAGTAAACGACCTTTAAGAGCACCTTTTGAAAATGATTGCACGAAAACTGATATTTCAAACTTAAAAAAGGTTTATTCGTTTATTCGCAGAAACATTGAGAAACATAAAGGAAATAAAGTTAGGTTACATTATAAAATAGCAGAGTATATTTGGAGGCGAGAGCAAGATTTTACAACACTTTATAAAGATATTAAGTCCTTAATTGCTTAATAAATCTTAATTGCAAATTCACCGATTTTATAAAACAAGTTCAAGTAATTTATTTATAATTATTTGAACTTGTTTTTTTTGAAAAATTATCGGTCTTAAATAATGATTTTATCGGGGAAATTGCACGAAACACAAGACAAGCAAAGGTTTTCACGCCCCTTAAATAAAATATAATATAAATATCATTTGGGGATTTTGTAAAAAATAGCCTGACTGGTAGTAAAAATGTAGTCACTTGTACTATGAATTCGGATATTCAAAAAAACTTTATATAGATATGTCCGAATTTAAGAAGTTGAGGTTCAACTATGGAAACAATTTCATATGACCAAAAACACATAATAATAAAGGTTATGGTGGCATCACTTGATTTAAAGTCGAGTGATATTGAAGAACAATTACATATCTCAAGAAGTGTTGTAAGTCGGCACTTGAGGGGTGAACGAGAATATCCTCCAATTGATATTTATATAATAGAGAAATTTTTCGGATTCAAAATAAAGGAGTTTAACATTGTTTAGTGTCATACCTGAAAATACAAACAAACCGATTTGGGTAGCAATAGATGATGTTAGTAATGTTCTAAAATTAGCAATTAAAACTTTAAAAGAACAATGCCGTTCAGGGAAGTATATTTATAAAGTTGAGAAGAGTGGCTATAAAAATAATTATTTTGTGAACTTTAGTTCTTTGCCTGATTATGCTCAAAGAAAATTAATTGGTGTAAAAAATGCTAATATTGACAGTTATTCTGAAGTGCCGTTATGGGCAAAAGAACAGGCAGAAAGATATAAACGGATTCTTGATAATTGTGAAGGATTAAAGGGACAAGAACTTGAAATTTTTGTAAAAGAATGGAACGAGGATCATTCAGATTGTATGACTTCGTATCCTAATATAATCAAAATGCGTAGGAGATACAAAGAAGACGGATTTAATGGCTTGCTTGCGAGATACGGACATAAAGGAGCAACCAAAATCATAGATGATAAGTATTTTGATTATTTCAAAAAATTATATATGGTTGAAGGTTCACCATCTTTAAAAAGCTGTTGGCAACAGACTGTCGGATATGCTATGCGTACCGATAATATAAAAAAATCTGATATGCCAAGTTATGTTTCATTTAAAAGAAGATTGGACAAAGAAGTTCCTGAAACAAGCATATATTTAGCAAGAAAAGGTTATACGGCTTGGAATCGTAAGTATGGTAATTATATTGATAGAGATTATTCAAAAATCAATTGTGGTGAAGTTTGGGTTTCTGACCACGCACAGATAGATGTTGCTTGTATTTCGCCTGAAGGAAAAACCGTATTTCCTTGGGTTACTGCTTGGCGAGATTATAAATCCGGCAAATGGCTCGGTTGGGTACTTCAATGTGGTAGCCCAAATTCGGACAGAATCTTCCAAACATTCTATTATGCGGCAGAAAGATATGGTTTGCCAAAGGATGTCATTATTGATAATGGTAAAGATTATCGTAGCAGAGATTTTGCCGGAGGCAGAAAAAATATAAAGGTAGAAACAAATCAAATAAAAACAACTTCAATGCTTGATGAATTGAATGTTAAAGTCCATTTTGCCCTGCCATATAATGCTCAAACCAAACCGATTGAAAGAGATTTCTTAAAGATTAAAGAAAAATTATCCAAACATTGTATTGGTTATCGTGGAGGTAATGTCGTTGAAAGACCTGAAAAACTTGCTGATGAAATCAGAACCGGTAAGGTTATGGATTTTGAAAGATTTAAAAAAATCTTTGACCTTTATATAATCAATGTTTTCAACAAAATGGAATCAGACGGCAAAAACCTTAACGGTCAATGTCCTGATGAGTTATTTAATCAAGAATTTAAAGAAAAAATTGTTACAACCAAAGATGCCCTTAAGTTGTTCTGTACCCGTACCTCTCGCAATTTCACGATTGGCAGAAACGGTATTAAGGATAAGGAACTTGGAATTACTTATTGGGCAGATTGGATGCTTTCACATACGGGAGAAAAAGTTTATTTACGCAGAGATCCTCAAAATTATAAAGAGGCTTGGGCGTTCAAAGCAGATAACGAAGAATTTTTAGGTGTAGTAACGGCAGTCCGAGCCGTTGCCGCATTACACGCAGAAACGGTTTCAAAAGAAGAATTCCAAGATGCTATGGCAATTAAGAAACGTGCTTTGAAAATAGCAAAATCTTATATTGAAACTTCAGAACAAATTACTCCTGAAGAACTTTATGAGAATTATAAGGCATTCTGTAAAAAACCGATTAAGGATGCAAATCCTCGTGTAACAAAAATTGCCAATACGAATATGGATAAGGCAATTCAGAAAAGTAAGGAGATGGCGGCTTTTGGAAAGGCTGATTTATCCATTTTTATGGATGATTCAGAACCTGAAGAAGAATTACTGTATTTATTTGAGACGGACAAACGTGTCGCTCAAGAACTGAAAGGAGTTGCCA
>JAFXYU010000139.1 GCA_017541565.1 bacterium
CATTCAACATTTTCCGATAGAAATTCTGCCAAATCTCTTACTTTATATTTCCCTCGAGAAAATATTTTTAATGTAATTAAACATCCCAAACAGGAGGTCAGTAAAATTTTTGCACCCGTTTTTAAAACCTTATTTCGCTTGTCAGCGTACAACTTCAACATAATGTTATATTCACTTGGTTTTCCTATTCCGTTAAAACCGCAGCATTTATCATAATCTTCCATCTGCACATATTCAAGGTTTTTTGTATTATTCAATATCCACTCAATATCCACGAAATTAGAAGCGTTACACGGTTTATGGTATGTAACCTTGGTTTTTTCTTTTAATTTGATTGTTAAATTGTTTTCCTTTATATATTCGTAAATATTTTTTATAACGTAGTCACACCTTCCCGACCATTTTGAATACGATTTAAGCATTTTTTCACAACTTGCACAAGTCGTTACAACCTCGCTTATTCCGTAAGCATCGAGTTTTGAAAAGAATGAACTCATACATTCCTTAAAGTTATCCATATCCCCGCGAACGAAGAAAGGCATTCCGCAGCAATCAAAATTCGGCATTACCGTTTCTATATTCAAACTGTTTAGTATCTTAACCGCCGATAATGACGCATATTTACCGCAACCGGTATAGAGCAACACTTTTTTATCAAACGACTTACTCTTTTTTCTCTTAGAAAAAAGTGAAAGCATTTTTTTACCGAACCCTAATACAAAATATTTTTGAATAAATGAAATAACTTTTTCTATGGGATGATTCTTAAAATATTCCGCCTTTGCAAGCGCAACTATATCAACCACATCAATTCCGCTCGGGCAAAATTTGGTACAAGCCCCGCACTTTAAACACAAATCCAGATAACGGTTAATTTTCTTTGTCATTTTTAATTCACCGTTAATAACACCACGAAGCATTATAAAATGCCCGCGCGAAACCGTACAGTCATTCCCGGTAATCTTATATATCGGACAGACTGATTGACATAGTCCGCATTTAGAGCAGGAGTGAACATCGTCTTTGCAATCATATAATGTCTTCATAATAACATTTTACAACAACCTGATTTTCGTAGTACAATATTGTCAAAAGGAGTATTTACATATATGCTGACAATCCAAACACAATCAGAAAAGGACAGGGCTTCTGCAATAAGAACTATTGATTCGGAAATAAATGCACTGGAGGAACTAAAAAAAACACTTTCACTCGAATGCTTGTCCTCTGCGCTTGATTTAATGCAGAATGCAAAAGGCAGAATTATAATAACAGGTATGGGCAAGTCAGGACACATCGGAAGAAAAATAGCAGCCTCACTTGCATCAACAGGTACTCCTTCATTTTTTGTACACCCTGCCGAAGCAAGTCACGGGGATTTGGGTATGATTACTGAGGACGATGTTGTTATAGCAATCTCTAACAGCGGTGAATCAAGAGAGTTGATTGATATTCTTAACTACTGTAAAAGATTCGGTATAACAATTATTGCCGTAACAAAAAATCCTCAAAGTTCACTCGGTAAAGCAGGAGACGTAATATTATCCCTTCCGAATAACGGAGAAGCCTGCCCGCTCGGCCTTGCTCCTACAAGTTCAACAACAGCAACGCTTGTTCTGGGAGATATTTTAACTGTGGGATTAATTGAAAGAAAGGGTTTCTCAAAAGAAGACTTTAATGACAGACACCCCGGAGGAAAACTCGGTTCTATACTTAAACACGTTCATGATTTGATGCATACGGGAGAAGAAATGCCTATATTGGAAGAAAACTCAAATATGCAAGCGGTTCTTCTTGAAATGACATCAAAACGTTTGGGCTGTGTCGGATTTATAAATCAAGAAGGTATATTGACAGGAATACTTACGGACGGTGACCTTAGAAGGTGTTTATCAGGCGATATTTTAAATGCAAAAGCAAAAGATCTTATGACAAGAAACCCAAAAACAATTTCTCCTGATTCAATGACCGCAGAAGCATTAAAATTAATGCACGATAAAAAGATTACAAACTTATTCGTTATAGAAAATAACAAACCTGTTGGTGTAATTCATATTCACGACTTATTAAACAACGGAGTTGCATAATTGTATATATAAAATATGTAACAAAATGTAACATATTTTGTATATACATATTGCATACTTTGAAACATGCGTTAACATGTTAGTAGAGGTAAGAATATGAGTTCGCTATCTGCAATTGACACATCCCAGTTTACTACCGCGATTTCGTCGTCGTTTGAGCCTTTTGAACCCAAAAGTGCAGAGGAATACAGACAAGAACAAACGCCGAACGTAGCAGCCGTAGAAGAAAAAGAGACCCCGAAGGTAGATTTGAGTAATTACTACTCAAATGTAGTACCTCCAGAATTGAATGCTGATGTCAAATCACAGGTTTCGCAGGCTTCCCAAAATCTTAGCAACGCAATTTCCGCAGCAGTTGCAAACGGCGGAATGAGTGCGCAAGATGCTCTTAACATCCAAAAAGCTAAGACTGCTTATGAAGCAACTATAAGTTCTGCGAATACCCAATCGACATTTGAGTTGCAAGTCGGCTAAGTAAACTGGTAATAAAGAGCTGTAACCCGAAAATAGGCTTTTCGGGTTACTTTGCTGCATATAAAAATATCTTGCCTGACTTCTTTCGTCAAAATTTAACGTTAAAGTTTATAAAACCTTTGAACAAAATTCCGAAATCGGGCATTCATTGCACTTTGGCTTTATAGGTTTACATATATTTTGCCCGTGTGTAACCAAAAGTGTATTTATATCTATCCAATGTTTTACAGGCAATTTCTTCCTTAGAGCAAACTCTGTTTCTTCAGGAGTTTTTGTATGTACATATCCAAGCCGATTAAAAATCCTATGCACATGTACATCAACGCATATTGCAGGTTTGTTAAAGCCTCTTGATAAAACCAAATTTGCGGTTTTTCGTCCTACTCCTTTAAACTTACACAGTTCATCTATCTCATCAGGAACCTTACCCCCGAGTTCTTCGTCAATCTGTCTGGAAAGTTCAATTATTTGCTCCGCTTTATTTTCGTAGAATCCCACAGGATAAATTGCCCTTGCCAAGTCTTTAACATCAACGGATTTCATTTCCTTAGGTGTCTTTGCAAGTTCAAGCATTCTTAACGTCGCAGGATAAGTTGTTCGGTCATTTGTTCTCAGACTTAATATACACGCAATAAGTACAAGATAGGGATCTTTAAAAGAATCCATTAGGTGGACAAATTCGCTCTTTTGTTGATTTGCGTCCTTTAATCGTTGTACAAGTTCATCTATCATATATTTGTATTAATTACCCTGTCAATGCACGCTTTGGGAGAGTACTGCCATTCTCTTTGCGAAATTCTCGACACTTTTAAGCCGCTTCTTTCAATAATAGCCTGTTTTTTCATGTTTGAAACTTTGGACGGTATCCTGTCCTCAACCCCGTCACATTCAATAACAAACTTGTTATCCACAAGAAGGTCAACGCTTAATCCTGCAATTTCCACTCCGCACTTTACTTCATGTCCTATTGTTCTAAATGCTTCCGCTACTTCTTTTTCAAAAGAATTTTTGTAAATATTTTCATCAAAATCATCAGAATTTCTCAATTTATACCGGTCTTCATATTCCTGAACAAATCCGAGATAACTTCTCAAAAGACCTTCCGGTAATTCTCTGTAATCTTTTGAAATAAAGTTAATCATTTGATATCTTGCTCTTGTTATAGCAACATTGAATAAGTTAGGTTTTTGCAGAAATATTAAACTTTGAGGATAACTGTTATTTGCATACGCCCAAGAAATCAATATTATGTCTCTTTCGTCACCTTGGAATGTGTGAGCCGTACCGATTTCTATCTGGTGCTTTTCCATCATATGCTC
>JAFXYU010000140.1 GCA_017541565.1 bacterium
ACAATTTTTGCAATATCTTGAGTGTTCAACTCCCATATTTCATCTTTGGTGTATAAATCATCGATTAATATTGATTCATTGGTTTTTCTGTTTTTAATATGAACTTTCAGCTCAAATTCGTCATCGGTAATTTTATTAACTTTAAAAAATGGAATTAAATCATATTTACCCAGATATAATTCATCAAACCACTGAGCGAAATTCTCCGCCATATCTTTACCTTTTAGGAGTGATTTCTGTTCCAAATCTTTAATCATATAGTGTCCGGATTTAATGTCTTTAAATCGGTACGCTTTTATTCCTAAAAATTTATAAATAAGGTAGTTTAAATACTCTCTTACAAATCTGTCTACAAAATCTTTCGGTTTCACGCCTTTAATAAAAAGATTCTCCGGCAGATTATTTTCAAGTTCATTTATAATTCTTGCAGATTCTTTATTTGAAACAATCGGTTCATAAACTATTCTGAACATACTGCCTGCAGCCGAATTTCGCCTATGCACAGTAGGAACAAAGTACAATTTTTCAATTAACTTCATTACAAAGTGCGTAAGTTTGTTAAAATATGCAAAAGTTTGTGTGAGTGAAGAAAAATCTACAATTTCACCGAACCCGCCGAAATAGTCTAAAACTAAATCAAGAGGCATTATATAACCGATTTCGCCATTAACTTCTTTAGACGTAAATCTGAACATCGAGCCTTTTGATTTAAGGTAAAACTGAAAATTATTTGTAGGAGTTACAAAAAAACTAAGTTTCGGATTTTCTGCCGTACCATCGTTTATTAAAAGAAAATCCGTGTTTCTGACAGGAGAATTAGGTGAAAGAAATATACCTTCAAATTCATCTTCCACGAGTTGATATATTAGGCTTAAAGTATATCTGAAATCTTTGTTCTTAAATCCGTTCGGATTTTCGCTAAGATTATAGAAAAACTCATCAACATTGTTTTTCTTTAGTGATAAATCTATATCTAAACCTTTAGTTTGTTGCTCCATGTTTCCTCATTATATTATTGAAGTGCATAAAATTTATTTTATATACACCTATACTTTTGACACGACCTTTAGCATACTTTTGCCTGTCATTTCTGAAGGTTGCGGTATGTTCATAAGTTCAAGTACGGTCGGTGCAATATCGCATAGTGCGCCGTCATTTCTCAATTCGACTTCATAAGGTGCATTTATTACAACAAACGGAACCATATTTGTTGTATGTGCCGTATGAGGTTTACCTGTTTCGTCATTGAACATAACTTCTGCGTTTCCGTGGTCGGCCGTAAGAAGCATTGTCACACCGTATTCTTTACATTTATCTGCAATTTTTCCTACACATGTATCAACAGTTTTACAAGCCTTTTCTGCCGCTTCCAGAACTCCTGTATGTCCTACCATATCAGGATTTGCAAAGTTGACTAAAATAAATCCGTAATCTTTATTTTCTATTGCAGAAAGTACATTCTCACAAACCTCCGGCGCGCTCATTTCAGGCTGCATATCATAAGTAGGAACCTTTGGTGATGCGACGAGTTTTCTTGTTTCGTGCGGTTGCGGTTCGTCAATACCTCCGTTAAAGAAGAATGTAACGTGAGCGTATTTTTCTGTTTCAGCAGTTCTGAACTGATTAATTCCGTTTGCTTCCAGAACATCACCAAGTATATTAACAAGTTGTGTTTTGGGGAATGCAACGGGGAATGTAAATGTTGCTTCATAACTTGTCATTGTACAATAGTATATGTTTTTAAGAACTTTTTTTCTGCCGAATCCGTTAAAATCGGAGAAATTAATTGCTTTCGTTATTTCTCTTGCTCTATCAGGACGATAGTTAAAGAATATAATTGAGTCATTATCGCGGATTCTTGTTTCTTCCCCGCCGACAACTATCGGGAGTACAAATTCATCAGTAACACCGTTTTTATAGGATTCTTTTACACCCTCTATTGCAGAAGATGCTTTATTACCTTCTCCAAATAACAAGCAGTTATAACCTTTTTCTACTCTGTCCCATCTGTTATCTCTGTCCATTATGTAATAACGTCCGATTACAGATGCTATTTGCGGCAAATTATATTTTTTAAGTTCATCCTCTACAATTTGTAAATATTCGCAAGCGCTGCTCGGCGGTGTATCACGTCCGTCAAGAAATGCGTGTACATAAACTTTTTTCAACCCTTCATCGGACGCAAATTTTATAAGAGCAAGAAGATGATCTAACGATGAATGTACACCGCCAGTTGATACAATTCCGTATATATGAAGTGATGAATTATTATTTTTAGAGTGCTCAATTGCTTCAAGGAATTTTTCATTTTTAAAGAATGATCCGTCTTTTATTGCATTATTAATTTTAGATAAATCCTGATAAACAATTCTTCCTGCGCCAAGATTAAGATGCCCTACTTCACTGTTCCCCATTTGTCCTGCAGGTAGACCGACATACTCACCGTCTGCATGAATTTTTGTTGACGGTTCTTCTTGAATCAATTTTGGTACATTTATCGGATTGGATAATTTCGTTGCATCATATTCTTTTTTACCATCAGAAATTCCCCATCCGTCCATTATGCATAATAAAACTCTGTTTGTCATAAATTTCACCTCAATATATGTCTTTAACTGGTTTAGTTTAGTACAAACAGGCTCAAAAGTAAATACCGACATGGTTTTAACATGAAAAATTCTTTAAAATTTAATTGTAAAGATTTGTAACAATTTTATTAATCATGTGAAATTGCACAACTTAGAAATACTTTATATATATAAGAGTATAAAAAACACATGGAGACTAGGCACAAAAAATGGCATTCTTAATGTTATTACACGAAAAAATGAGGCTTCAGCGCAAGGTCAGCAGACTGACCTTGAAGCAAGCGCAGGCGTCTAGTCGTAAAGAGAGGGTTACAAAACAGATTGAAAGAATACAGAAAATGTATTCTAAAAAAGAATCCCAAATTTCCAATATGGTTAAACAGGGTAATTCGATGTTCCAACTTGCTTTAATGCAGCAATTTGGTATCGGATCACAGGGATTGAACCCAATGTCATTCCTTGGCGGTGCTTCAATGTGCGCTCAACAAGGTTACGCAGCACTTGCTCAAGAACTTAACTGCGGATTAAATGTTATTCAGGCTGTACTTGCCGGACAACTTCAAAAAGGCAAAGACGGATACGCAAATAAAGACGGCAGCATTAGTATTGATGAAAATCAATATCAAATGATTCAGGCAGGTATTGCTCAAGTTCATCAGATGGAAGGCTACCAGAGTTATCAGGCACAAATGCTCCAGAGCCAGTATCAAGCAAACGTATCAATTTGGGAAGAAGCAATGAAAGCAGAACTGGAAGCAGAACAAGACGAAGCACTTGCACCACTTCAGGAACAAGAAGAAGAATGGGATCTAGAATCTCAATCTGCAGAAGTTCAACTTCAGGATGCAAGAGCAAGACTCGATGCAATCAAAGAAGCACTCAAAGACGGCATCAAAGATTCGGCCCCCACCTTCGGATTAGGCTAAGAATAAAAATTAAGATAATAATATCAACCAATATAATTGACGACACCGGCATAAAAGCCGGTGTTTTTGTACATATTATTCAATTATCTTTGTAAAAGTTGTATTCTTTTATATAAATCTATAATTTCACCCGATTGATTTTTAGGAATTACAATTTTAATCCTTGCGTTTAAGTCTCCAAATCCGCTTGTTTTTGGTAGACCTAATTGCTTTAATCTTAACGATTGTCCGCTCGATACACCTGCAGGAATTTTGATATTAATTTTACC
Source organism: bacterium (assembly GCA_017541565.1). Lineage (GTDB taxonomy): Bacteria > Cyanobacteriota > Vampirovibrionia > Gastranaerophilales > Gastranaerophilaceae > CAG-196. The sequence continues at coordinate 3,784 of JAFXYU010000140.1, forward strand.
GTGTAAAGTCTGAATATCTTTGCTGCATCCCAAAACCGCTTCCGGCGGAGTTATTTCGACATCTTTAATTAAGTTTTCGCCGTCAAAATCGTATTCACTGTCTTTAAAATGTATGACAAAATATAAATCACCTTTATTACCAAAATTACCGGCTTTCCCTTCTCCTTTAAGGCGGACTTTTTTACCTTCTTCAATACCTTTAGGGAGTTTTACTTTTACTGTTTTGGGAGTTGACATTATACCGGTACCGCCGCAATTTGAACAGTATCCGTGTCCGTCACATTGGGTACATTTTGATATATCCGTAAAGGTAACCGATATTGGTTTCCCCTCAAACAAATCTTTGGCCGTAACGTTAAGTGTTTTTGTTATATCTAAATCTTCGGGATTAGCATCTTGTGCAGTGCGTCGTCTTTGTGAAGACTGGGATGCTCTTTGTGCGTTACCGAAATCGAAACCGCTGAAACCTCCTCTTGCGGAGTTATTTGCACCCATGCGGCCCATCATATCGCCGAAAAGCGAACTGAAGAAGTCGGAAAATCCGCTTCCGCCAAAGTCAAAACTCTGAGCACCGCCTTGATTAAAATTAAAACTGAAATTTTCAAACCCCGGAGGAGGTGTCCAATCTGCACCGCCTTGCCAATTTGAGCCAAGGCTGTCATATCTTTGGCGCTTATTTTTATCTGATAATACCTCGTATGCTTCATTTATATCCTTAAATTTTTCCTCTGCTTCTTTTGTTTTATTTACATCCGGGTGGTATTTTCTCGCAAGTTTGCGGTATGCAGACTTAATTGCTGACGCATCCGCATCTCGTTTAACACCTAATATTTCGTAGTAATCTTTATATTTCATAATTTACCCTTTACTTATCTTAATATTAATACAAAAAACGGTGATAATTGATAAAGTTAATTATTTTTTAACAGTATTTGTGATAAAATTCAATTAAAAGGGGAAAGAAATGGATATTAAAAGAATACTTTTTAAAACTAATTCAATAGACGTAGAAAAGTCGCTTCCGGATGCAACAATATATATAACGAAAGAAGGCAAAATTCAGTGGGTAAACGATATTGCCTGTGATTTATTGGAAACATCAAAAATGCATCTTTTGACTTCAAATATATCAGATTTTATTGAAACAGGGATAAGTAGCGTTATTGCTGCATCAGCAATAAAAAACGCTGTGATTGCTAAAATTGTGAACAGAGAAATTTATTATGATATGACTGCCCGTGAAATTGAAGACGGATATGTAATTAATTTGCGTAATATATCATCAAATTCAAAATCTCCTGTAGAAGAAGAACCGTCGGTTATCAATAGGGAAAAGAATAATTTTTTAGTTAAATTGAGTAACGATTTAAAATCACCTATACAGTCAATAGTAGGATTTTCTCAGGCAATGGCTGACGGTCTTGGCGGCGGAATGTCCGAGCAGCAGGAAAAATACATAAGAATAATCAATAAAAACTCCTCAGATTTAATGTATTTTGTCGGTAAATTGATTGAACATGCTCAAACGGAGTCATCGCCAAAAGTTCCTGATAACAAGCCGCTTGATCTTGTTTCGTTGGTTAACTCGGTTGTAAAGTATAATGAGCAACTATATAAAGGAAAAGAAGTAAAGATTTCGATTAAACCTGATGAAACCTTTAAGAAAACAATTTTGTCTGACAGTGAAATATTGAGAAATATTTTACAAGATGTCCTTGAGGTTATTTTAAAATCAGTTGATATGGGAGAAATTTGTATTACACTTTCCAATCCTGATTCAGACTTTCTAAACTCAAAGAATCTGGCTCCTGCAAATTATACATTAATTCAATTGTCAAGCAGTGCTCTATTGCTTTCTGAGAGTGATTTGGAATGTATGTTTGATCCTTATAAAATTGTTGATTCAACTAACAGAAAAAATGTTTTAAGGGCAATTGTTCTCGCTTCTGTTAAGAATATGGTTCAATCTCTTAAAGGTATTGTATGGGTTGAGTCTCAAATATTAAAGAATACAAGTTTTAACATTCTTATACCTGAAGTATAGTTCGTTATTTAAAGAGGATAAAATGAGCAGTGTCGTTTTAAAAAATTTAGTTAAAAGTTATGATGGCAAAAAAAATATAATAGACAATATTAATCTTGATATTGCCGATAAAGAATTTATAGTTCTGGTCGGTTCTTCAGGTTGCGGAAAATCCACTATATTAAGGCTCATATCCGGACTTGAGGAAATTTCATCAGGTGAAATATTAATAGACGGAAAAGTCGTAAATAACGTACATCCTAAGGATAGGGATATTGCATTTGTTTTTCAGAGTTATGCACTTTATCCTCACATGAGTGTTTATGAAAATATCGCCTTTGGATTAAAAATGAGAAAATATGACAAGAAGACTATAGATGAAAAGGTTAGAGAAGTTGCAAAATCTCTAAACTTGGAAGAATTACTTGACAGAAAACCAAGGCAACTTTCGGGAGGTCAGCGTCAAAGAGTGGCTTTGGGGCGTGCTATTGTCAGAAACCCTAAAGTGTTTTTGATGGATGAACCGCTATCGAATTTGGACACTAATTTAAGGGTACAAATGCGGACAGAGATAAAACGATTGCATAATAAACTTAAAACAACATTCATTTATGTTACTCATGACCAAACAGAAGCGCTTACAATGGGCGACAGAATTGTAATACTTGATAAAGGTGTTATTCAGCAAGTTGATACCCCTGAGGTAATTTATAATAATCCTAAAAACAAGTTTGTTGCAGGATTTATAGGTCAAATCAATTTTATTGATGTCGAAGTTAATAACGGCAATTTCAAGATTGAAGATACAAATTTCTACACTGATAAAATTATAAATGGTCAGGTAACGGTTGCAATTAGAGCGGAAAAAATGATTTCCGGAAATACTGATGTTAATATTACTCCTGAAATTGTTGAAATGACAGGCGGGGACAGAATAATATATTTTACTCTTAACGGGTGTAAATGTTCGGCACGAATCCCGCTTGATTATGAATTTTGTAACAAAATATATTTAGATATTTCAGATATGTATTTCTTTGATAAAGAAAGCGGAGAGAGAATTTAGGTATGAAAAAGTATCGTAACTATATAATTCTGTTTTTAATTATTTTATGTGTTTTGGTAACGATATGTTTTATCCCGATCAATGCTTCAAAACTTGTTCCTGTTGTAGAAAAACAAGTCGCAGAAGAACTCGGGGTTAAGATTCATATTGAAGAGTTAATATTCAGACTGGGACCTTCCTTAAAAATTAAAGCACCAACTATGCACATGATGTATGAAGACGGTCAAAAATTCGGTCAATTTGATAATGTAAGAATAATTATCCCTTGGACCGCGCTATTCAAAGACGATTTTAAAGCAAAGAAATTATATGCAAACAATCTTATTTTGAAAATTAATTCAAATGATAAATATCTTAAAGATATTATTGAAAAAATTTCTGCTAAAGACTTTAAAGAAAATCCCGATATTTATTTAAAAAATTACAGTTTTTCATATAAAGATTGTGATGATAATAATCTATATAAAACAGACGGGGAAAATTTTGCTCTTACAAAGTTAACTAAATTCAGTAATTACAAGGTTAATGCCCAAGGTAATTTCTATATTAATAATGAAAAATACATATCATATGATGTTTCAATTCTCCCGAATATTGATATTCCGGACGCTAAAAAAAGCAAATTTGATTATAAATATTTTACCGAACAAATTGTTAATCTTGATTTCAATTCTGACATAATTGCTGATTTAAAACTGTATAAGAATATTAATGATGAACTGCAGATTTCAGGTCTTGTTAATGTTGATAACATTTCGGTTTTAGATAAAGAGAAAAAGAACCCAAAGAGTTTTATTTATCTGACGTTTTTTGGGAATAAAGCGGGAATCCTGTCAAATATTTATTCGACAGGTGATAAGAAAGTTTGCATTGAAGGAACTCTTAATAATTCAAAAAAACCTGATATTGATCTCAAAATTAAAACGGACGAAATTAATCTTTCTGATTTATATAAGAAAATAAAATTAATTGCGGATTTTTCAGGGCTTAAATCTATCGATTCGGTTAATGGTAACTTAATAGCCGATTTTTCGCTAAAAGGTGATTTGAAAAAAATTCGTTCATCAGGTTATTTGAAAATATCCGATTCATCAATAAAAGCAAGCGGAGTAAATATTAATAATATTTCTGCAGATGTAGACTTATCAAACAACACGATTTCTATTGCGAATGCCGAAGGATATGTAAACGGTGCGCCAATAATGCTGAGAGGAAAAATCGATAATAAGTTAGATTTGGAACTCTTAATGAATAAGGTAGATTTAAGAAGTATGCTCCCGAAAACGTTTGGTGTTGAAAGCGGTATCGTATCCCTTGCAGCAAATATCAGCGGAACATTTGAAAATATCATTCATAAAGAGAACCTGCAAATTGATAACTTTAGAATGAAAAAAGATAAGTATGCAATAAATTTTGCAAATCTCAAATTTGATACAAATAAGGAAAATATTGCCTATGTTAATAACTTAATTGTTAAACCGGAATTTTCTGAATTTATAAAATTTCCTCAACTAAAGTTGTATATAACCAATGATGCAATAAAAATCCCTGATACAAATATTTTTATGCCAAATTCTAAATGTGTTATGAAGGCTGACGTGACGGGTTATAACACTAATGATGCCGTATTCAATGTAAATATTGACGGTTTTATAAACAGCAAGGATGTAGACTTATTAAAGTCTAATCCCGCTATTTATCCGTTAAAAATAAAAGTTAACGGCAATAATTCCATTCAGAATATTGAATCCCAAGTATTATTAGAAAAGGCGAATTTACTTGATGAGCCGGCAATAATTAATCTTGTATCTAAGTTAGAGGATAATACCTTAAAAATTGATGACTTTAGTGTTTTGAATTTCAGCGGTGTTTTTTCCAATAATTTTAAATCGAATTTAAAAGGTCAGAAAAAAATTATTGTTTCGGGTAATATTGATAATATTAAAGAGCCTGTTTTTAAAAACCTAAGAGTGTTTATACCACAGCAACTAAATTTATCATTAAAAGATACAATAGCGCAACTAAAAGGGGATGTATTTATAAATGGTCCATATAAGCAGCCGGAAATAGTAGGTCAAATATCGGTTCAAAATCTTATTAATCAATTTTTACAGTTATCTGTTAACAATTTAACAATTGATTTTAATAAGAATATTGCACTAATAAATGCACCCATTGTAAAACTTGCAGATTCGTCTTTTGCATTAACTTCATCTGTTCTTACAGATGTATCAAAAGAATTTGTCATCAAAAATCTTAATATTAAATCTAAGTATGCTAATACAGATACACTGTTAATGTATAAAGATAGTCCTCTTATGAAGGTGTGTCCGTTTAAGATTAATGAAGGCAAATTCTATGCTGAAAGGGCAAACATCACTTTATACGGCTCTCCGTTGTATATAAGCGCGCTGACAACTGACTTTTCTGTTATTAATAATGTATTAATAACAAAGAATACTTCTGCTGAGTTATATAACGGTAAAATGTGCGGCGCATTAGAATTCAATCTCCAAGATGAAGGGTTTAAATCAAAAATTCAAGCAAGGGGAGTAAGTGCGTCACCTATTTTTGATGTTATTGCAATCAAAAAAGATACCGTAAGCGGTACTATGGATTTTGATACTAATATTAGCGGTAATATTATCAATAAACAATCGTTGAACGGCGATGTTAAATTTATAGTTCATAACGGCAGAATGGGCACTTTAGGTAAATTAGAGCACCTTTTATATGCACAGAATGTCGTTGCTGACAATATGTTACGAACATCGCTTAGTGTCGTAACAAAAGCAATTACATTAAAAGACACCGGTTTATTCAAATTCTTGAGAGGTGATATCTCAATTCATAACGGTATCGCAGATGTTAATATGCTTCAATCTCAAGGACCATTGATGGCTTTATATATTAAAGGACAATATAATCCTGCAACAGATTATGCCAAACTTATTGTATTAGGCAGGCTTTCAGATGAAGTTGTGTCCGGATTAGGTGCATTTGCAGACTTTTCGTTTAACAAGTTAATGATAATGCTAACAGGCGAAGAAAACAATAAATATAATATTAAAACAGAAGATATGGAAAAACTCCCACAACTTCCAATGAGAAATACTAAAGAGTTTAGAAGTGTTATAATGGGTACGTTGGAAAAACCAAGTTCTGTTTTGCAATTTAACTGGATTTCATATTCACAAAAATCATTAAGACAAAAAGAAGTTCCGATGGGTAATGTTAAACTTCCTGATTTTGTCGAATCGTTACCATATTAAACAGTTGTTTTTTATCTGAAAATTAATTATAATGACTAATATGGACTTATTAAAAATTGGTCAAAAAATTAGTATCTTTTTTCAGAAGGGCGCTAATATCGTCGAAATGTCATGCAATATTCAAAAGATTTTGGACGATAGACTTGTAATAACATTGCCTCCTTGTTTCATGCGATATATTAATAATTTGGAAGTTGGCAAAAGACTTACTCTCAAAGTATTTTCTAAGGTTGGAACAATTGATTTTAACGGAGTCATTATTTCTTCTCCGTTAGAAGAAGATTTTTGTGTTGAATTAGACTATAATGCAATGAAATTAACGTCAAGCACTGATATTCCCGTAGTAGCCGCGGTTGAAACATTGAGTATAAATTTGGGCGAGAGCCAGTTTAATGCAAAAACATTTGAAATAGCAACAGAATATCTGAAATTTTATAGTGATAAAAAATTTCAGGTAAATGACGTACTTGATTGTGCATTGGTATTACCTCAAAATTATGGTACAATATATTTTAAAGGAACGGTATCTGAAATCGATCCGGTTTATGAAGGTGAATATACGCTGTCTGATTTTTGTATGACAGAAGATGATAGGCAATTGTTATTGTATTATATGTATATGTACAGTAATGATTCCGGTTGGGAAGAAGAATGAAAGATACAGCAGACAATAAAGAAACTCATAAGAAGACTAATAATAGTATGTTTGATAAGATTGAACGCTGTAAAACTGCGCTTAAAAATGATCCTACAAACCCTCAATTGCATGTCAGAATGGGTGATTTATACTTGCAATGGCACTTGGATATATTCAATGCAGGTCAATATATTGATGATGCAATTACGGAATATCAACTTGCTATGGAGTCATTGATTGATTCACATGAGATATATTATAAACTCGGGCTTGCATTCTTCTATAAAGGGGAACTGGATAAAGCAATCAAATATCTTACAAATGCAATAGAAAAAAAGAATAAGTATTATGAAGCGTACTATATGCTTTCAGAAACATTTGTTAAGAAGGCACATTTTACTGATGCTCAAGATGCTGCCGAGGCTGCCATCATTTGTTCAAAATTAGGTTCATCAAGTGCGCATTACATGCTTTATAAATTATATGATGCGTCATCATTCAGAAATATTAAAACAAAAATTAAAGCGCTTTATGAAAAATTTGTTTCGATAATATTAGCACCGTTTGACAGTATAGCAAGAGAAAATATATACAGAAATCTAACATACCTCAAATTTTTACCATTATTTATAAAAGGGTTTTACGCAATACAACTAAAGGATTACGGAAAGGCAATTGAGTTATATAAAGACGCATCAGAAACTGCTCCGGGATTTACTGCTTTATATTGTGTTCTCGGTGATTTATATTTAACAACAGGCCGATTTGAAGAGGCTATTACAGAATATAAAATGGCGATATGGCTGGATCCGTTTAATGTTGCTGCATACAAACATTTATGTCGTGCTTATGAAGAGCAGGGTGACTACAATATGGCAATTGAAATATACAATAAATTAATTGTAATGGCGCCTAATTTGCCTGATTTATACTCAAATCTTGCTAATATTTATTACATAAAAGGCGAATTTGACCTTGCCATATCAAATTATCAAACAGCAATTACTCTGAATCCGAATCCTTCTTGGACAAGTGTAATTGCGCAGACAATGGGATTTGTATATCAGGAAAATAAATCTGATCCGGACGCTGCAATTTCTGCTTATCAAACGGCCTATGTTTTAACTCCGGATGATATCGATATATATGTTAATCTCGGAAGTGCTTTTTATGATAAAGATGACTATCAAAATGCTCTTTCTGTTTATCGTCAGGCACTTGAATTTCAACCTCATAATGCCAAAATTCACTGCAACTTAGGCTTTTTATACTGGGGAAAAGGTGATACGGAAGAGGCAATTAAGTCATATGAACTCGCTATAAAATATAATCCGGACTACGATATTGCTTATAACAATCTCGGAGTTATTTATCTTGATGATTTGGGACGTGTAAATAAAGCAATTGAACTCTTCAAAAAAGCAGTTGATGTTAATCCGAATTACGCACTTGCCCACTTTAATTTGGCACGTTCAATTACAATTATCGGGGACAAGGTTGAGGCGGCAAAACTCTATCAAATGGCTCAGGATATAAATAAGATAACAATGGAAATTGACCCTAAAGATATTGCAGATAAAATTAGCGAACTTTTTGAGTCATAATTATTTTAGTGAAGCAATATATTTTGCCAAGCCTTCACCCATAGAAAAACAAGACGGGATTATTCTTAGTGCAGCCTGGGACTCAAAGTCGGCAGAGATACATCTTCCAATGACGAAAAGATTGTCTTTAACTATCAAAGATTCAATGGGCAATTGGTACTCCTGATATAAATGCTCCAGTTTTGAGCAATCTTTTTTATTAGAATGTATATCAATAGGATAATTTGAAATTACAACAGGACTGTCAAATTTCTTCCCGGATTTTAAATCATCTTGTGTGTAAACGTATTTACCTTTTACGCGCCTTGAAACCCTGATACCTAGGGAGTTTGCAATGTTTGAAATGTATGCATTTTCAAAACCCGGAAAATATTTTTTACAAAAGTTGGAAATCCTTAAAATGCTTGCCCTGCCTTGAATATAGGCATCCGTATTACTTATATTATTATCCAGTATTCTGGGACAATTAAATGCAATGCTGTCAGGTGCTCCGGCAACAGAAAACAACTGGAAGTAGTTGCTGTCCTGTTCTGTAAGAATGCCATCCTGTATAGCCTTCTTAAATAGCGGCTTTAGCGCCCAATCGGTACTACTATCCCAAGTATAAGCCGTAGAACAGTATACACTATCATCTACCCTGCATGATGTTGTAACATCACGATTTTTATCAAATTCAATCAGCCAATCAACAAATTTATCTGAATTTATGCCTGACATTATGAATCTTAAATTAATTGGTTGAGAATTATTTTTATTTTCTAAAAAATCACAATTTAATTTTTCACAAATTTTTGCATCACCTGTCGCATCAACCATATATATCGTCTCGATAGAAAGCGATAAACCGTCAAAGGTATTCAAAGTATTATCACTATGTATCGCTACGATATATGACGATAAATTTTCTTCTATTTTATCTACTTCTGACTCTAACATGATGTTTACACCAACATCAGTTAGCATTTTTTCGAGAACAATTTTTGTAAGTTCAGGATTAAACCATCCTTTATTTCCGTCAGAATACGTAATAGCACCGTTTAAAGATTTTAAATTTTTATATAATTCATCAAAAAAATCAGTATTAATCGCATTATCGCTTGTTTTCATCGCCGGAATTACCAAAGATGACGTAATAGAGCCGCCAAGAAATGAATTTTTTTCGACAAGAAGAGTTTTTAAGCCCATTTTAGCCGCAGTATATGCGCAGGAACAGCCGGCAGTGCCGCCTCCGACCACTAAAACATCATACTTCATTATCATCACTCCTTATTGAACGGTATTTCATATATTTTGATGAACTCATCAGTTCACTGTGGCGAAACTCATATTCTCTAAGTTCCATAATATCTTTGGCGCTAAACGCAAGATTAGGATCGTGGTACGGAATCCCTGCCTTTGTGTTACAAAGTCCGATTTCATAATTGTTTAGAGGATATTCAATTTTTGATTTATCTTTTGACGCAATTGTACCGACAAATTTTTGATACTTTTCGTTAAAAATTTTGCCGACATAAAAATTATTTTCAAGAAAGGTGTTTCTTATTTGTGCCGAATTAGAATAAGTCATTAAAACACCGTTATCTTTTAATCGTTTATATAGTTCTGCAATAAATTCTACTGACCAGAGTTGCGGTGCTTTTGTGTATGTAAAGGCATCCAAGAATATACAGTCATATTGCTTGTCAATCTTTTGAATACTCTTTCTGGCATCATTTAGGTGGAATTTTATCTCAAACAGGCTCTCAGCAGCCTTAAATTTAATGTTTTTGTATCGTTTCGATAAATATAGATAATATATATTATGTAAGAAGGTCGATATAATACCTCCGGAGGTCTTACGATACCCCCAAAATTGATTAAATTTAGCATATTTAATGAGAGATTTTGCAAAAAATCGTCGAGTCCACTTTTCTCTCAATATATTTTTAATGTCTTTTGTAAGATATTCCTTACCGTAAATTTCAGATACGCGATTTATGAGTATGTAGTTAACAATAGGATTAACTTTATACTCTTTATCAATATGCATATTTTTGAATTTTAATTCTAAAAGTTCTGTTATATTTTTTTTGTTTTTTGGAGAAAAAACACCAAATATATTCACGAACACATTTTGCAATTTGTAATAAAATTTAAAACAGTCAAAAATATCCGGCAATATATATGAAAAATATTCGGCAGGAGTTTTTACAGTTTTAAATAAAGGAGATAATTTTATTAGTTCTTCATTTATATCTAAACAGTCAATATAAATTTTGGGCAAGAAGTCCTTATCAGAAAATTTATTGTTATGTATCGCTTCGTTATATATTGATATTTTTTTCTTTTTCTTTTTTTGAATATTATCGCTATCTATCGATACGATACTCATAAGAAAATTGAAAATTTTTTGAAAAATATTTTTTTTATAAATTTTATTTTTATTATTTTCAATTACAAAAGTCATGAGCGCTTTTGTGTTATAACCAATGCCGTAACAAATATCAAGTACATTAATCTCTTCTTGCCATGTAAGCAGTTCATCAATCTTAGAGGGTATGACAAACTTTTCCCAAGCCTCTGTTAAAGCACCAAACTTGGAATGGAAAACATCCTTATCCCCGTAGGAGTATAGCCCTATAGAGCCGTCCTCTGTATAATATGGCTCATAATCCCTCATAAACCTTATTTTAACAGCATTTCAGGGGAAATGCAAGTGGTGAAAAAGGATATTTGACTCGAAACTTCTAGCGGATATAATGAAAGAATAGTATGAATGAAGATGATAAACTTGGGTTTGCCCATTTAATAGAAAAAGAATTAAATTCCAACGATAAAATCTTAAAGCCTGATTTTAACCAGAAGACAGGCAGGGAATTGCTTGCATTTTACTTGCAATCTAAGTTTAAGCAGGTTATTGCCTATGACAGCAAGGCTGAAATTCCGATATTTAGGGATATTAAGTACGATTTTATACAAAAATTTTCCCGAAGACTCATTCAAAATCCTCAGAAAAGAATTATGATTGGGATTACTGGAGAGTCAGCGTCCGGAAAATCAACAATTTGCAACCAAATAAGAAATGTAATCTTAAAATTCAATATGCCTGTAACTATTTTAACAGCAGATAATTACTTTAATGATATTTCTGATTTAATTGCAAAATACGGTTCTTTTGATGCACTTAGAGATAACGGTTATGATGTTGATTCACCTGACAGTTTTCAATTAGATGTTTTGACTGAAGATTTGGAAAAAATTTCAAAAGGAGAGGATATTTATTCCCCGGAATACCTTATTAACGGAACAGGAATATCAGTTCCGAAAGCAAAATTCGTGCCGTCAAATAAGGTTATTGTCGTTGAAGGCATGGCAACAATGTACGGCAAAAATAAAGATATTTATGATGTTAAACTTTATGTTGAAACAGATTTGGATATAAGACATGACAGATTTATAAACAGGGCTTGCACTGAACGCAATCAGGATTTGGAGAATGCTAAGAAACACTGGGAATACATACTTGGTGCAGGTGAAAAATATGTTAAACCATATAGATCAGAAGCGGATATTATTCTTAACGGTGACTCCGATTTAGACTATTTTTCACAGGTTCTTGAATATATCCATACAATAACAAATAATTTTGAGGGATAAAATTGAGGGATAGTTATTTATTATAACAAGATAGGGCGAAGGTAAAACCTTCGCCCTATTAGGTTGTAAAATATAGTTAATATGGTTGTTTTTTACGCTTGGTCGCCTTTTGGTGCGATTAATTTTCCGATTAAACCGCCTAAAAGCACACCACCTGCTGTAATTGCCGCAAGTTTCCAGCCTGCATTCTTTCCGAGTTTGCTTTCCAATTGCTTACCGTATTTTTCGATAAATGATGCTTTTTTAGATTCAATCTGTTTTGCAACATATTCTTCTTGACTTGCAGCACCGCCGCATTTTTCTTTCAAGAATTTGCTCAATTGTTCTGCTTCATCTGCCGTTGTCTTATCGAGTTTTTCATAAGCAGTTTTTCTTGCTGCTTCAGCAGCATTAAATGCTTCTTGTTCGACTTTATATGATTCTTCTTTTATATTTTTCAATGCTGCTTCTTTAAGTTCTTCAGCGGATAATTTTGACCCGCCGACTTGGTATTCAATTTGAACACCATTTTCAGGCATTATTACACCTTTCGGCAATTGAATTTCAACCTTTAGATTTTGAGCCGGTCTTCTGCCTGCTGTTTTTATTACTTCACCTTTTTGGTTATATAAAACGCCTTCCTTAACATAAGCCTTTGTATCATTAACCTGAGTTCTAATTGCGGCTAATTGTTCATTAGCATCTCTTGTCAGTTGTTCAATATTTGCGTCATGATTTTGTATAATTTGACCTGCTGAATACAGAGTTTGCTGACGTTTTGTTGAAACCTCAATTGCTTTATTAATATTTTCTTCAGTAATATCGCCATTCAAGATCTTTTCGAGAACTTTTCTGTCATTTTCAGTCAAAGTATCCATATATTTTTTGATTTCATCTTTTAATGTAGGTGTTACTTTACCGTTAACAAGAAGTTCTACATCTTTTACGCCGATTTTTCCTTTAATTACATAATCTGCGATATTGCCTGATTGTGCGTTTACATTTACATTTGCTTCTTGCAGAGCAGTTTTTAACGCTTCCAATCTTCTTATTTGTTTAGTTTCATACTGTGATGCTATAAATGATTGATTTCTTACACTGTCAATTGTAATTTTATTTTTCTTCATGCCTCTTATTTCGGCAATATCACCCAATGCTTTTTCAAAGGCTTCATTTTCTGCATTAACAGCGTTTAATCTTTTTGTATATTCTTTTACCATTGCAGTTTCAGTAGAATCTAATGCAGGTGTATCAATTTTTTGCATATTTTTAGTTACTTTATCCTTAATGTACTGATGATATGTTTCTTTTGCCGCTTTCTTTTGATCATCTGCTGCTTTTCCGATACCTGTATATTTTAATTTTTCTGCAATCTTAGCCGCTAATTCTTCACCTTCTTTTTCTCGTCTGTGAAGTTTATCAAGAGCCGCTTGAACACGTTTAGGATCAGCGCTTTTATCATTTTTCAGTTTTTCATAATAACTTACTGCCTTTGCGGTTTCTTTTGCATTATGATTTATTGCTTCATATATTTCAGCAACTCTTGTTTCTGCTGGTTTTGCTTGTAATTTTTTAATTTCATCTGCTATTAGTGATTCTTTTTTCGCAGTTAATGCTTGCTGTTTTTCTTTCGCAGTTTGAACCAATTTCTTATATTCATCAGTTTCATTTACTGTAACAGCACCGTTAGCCGCTTTGAATGCTTCAAATTCAGTTTGGAATTTTGCATTTTCTGTTGTTTTAGCATCACGAAG
>JAFXYU010000141.1 GCA_017541565.1 bacterium
AAACTTATAAAAATACATCGGAACATAACAATTTTGGGTTATACGCGGAGTTTGAACAAAAACTTACCGACAGATTTGAAGACAAATCAGGAGGGTTAAAAGTATTCGGACAATTCGGTTACGCAAAAAGTTCGCTTAATGACGTACCTTTTTACGGCGGCTGCGGATTGATTTTTAAGGGAATAACCGAAAAAAGAAAAGATGATTCCGTAGGTATTGCTTTTGGCTGGCATCAGTTTAACAGAGATTTACACAGGCTGGAACACAGAACAGCGGAAAAAGTTATAGAACTATTTTATAAAATCAAAATTACGGAATTTTTATACATTCAACCCGATATCCAATATATAATAAAACCCGGAGGAAACGAGAAAAATGCTTTTGCAATCGGACTGAGAAGTTGTATTGTATTCTAAAATTATTTATTATCTTCAATTTCCCAAATACCACACGGACAAAGTCCGGCACAGATGCCGCAACCTATACATTTATCGGGGTCTGAAATGTATTCAAACTTGCCGTCTTCTTTTTCTATTCTTGATATTGCATTTTGAGGACAACTTTGTTTGCACAGTCCGCAATCTCTGCAGTATCCGCAGGACATACATCTGTTTTGCTCGTTGTCGCAATTTGAGTTATAGCATTCGTAATATTCTAATTTTATTCGTTTTGACGGTATTAATTCTTTTTCTTTCAATGGTGCCAGTGTTTCATTTTTTAAAAACTTGATAACATTGTCACTGACGTGTTTTCCGTCTGCAATTGCATTAGTAAATAACCCCGGTTTTATAGCATCGCCGATTACAAAAACCTTAGGATTTTGAGTTTGCATAAATTCATTAATTTGTATTTTTGATTTTTCATCCAAATACTCTTTATTCAAGAAATCAAAAATAGGTCTGTCACCGATGGATATAATGACACTATCTGCTTCTAAAAATCTTCCGTCTTTCAGGTATACTCCTTCTTCTGTTATTTTTTGAGTAAAGCAGGGGTACATAATTTTTGCACCGAGTTTTTCTGCTGCTTTTATTTCTTTTTCAAATGCCGAAGGCTCTTGTATATCAATAGCGGTAACTTCTTCAACTCCGCCTTGTTTATAGACTTCCGTAATAACATCCATTGCGGCATTTCCCGCACCAATTACAACAACTTTTTTACCCAGATTATATTTTTTGCCGTTCTTTGCATCCTTTAAAAAGTTCAAACCTTTTATTAATCTTTCATACCCTTCAAAAGGAATAACAACAGGATTGTGTCCGCCTATTGCAATAATTACGGCATCAAAATTGTTTTCGATTTCATTAAATAATTGAGGCGTAACCTTTGTTGAAGTATGAATATTTACTCCCGTATTTTTGAATCTGTTTAATTCTGTCTCCAGAATTTCCCTATGTAGTCTTTCCTCCGGTATAACCTGAGATAATTTTCCGCCGATTTTGTCATCAGATTCAAATATTTCGACTTCATAACCTTTGCGAGTTAATTGCCATGCGGCAGAAAGTCCCGCAACACCGCTTCCTATTATTGCGATTCTTTCTTTTTTTGTAATCTCACTCGGTTTTACTGTTATATCTTTAGATAAAGTTCCGAGCATTTTTACATCTAAAGGTTCATCAAAACTTCCTCTTGAACAATTATTCAGACATAAGTTCGGGCAAACCTGCCCGCAAACTGATGCGGGAAACGGACTATATTCTAAAACAAGTTCCAAGGCTTCCTTTATTTTACCCCTTCGAAGCAGAGAAAATCTTTTCTGTGTCGGAATTTTTATCGGACAATTGTATTCGCATGGTGCGGAATAAGCATAATTTTTCCAGTTTGGTTTTCTCAGTCTTGCATCACCAGTTTGAACCAAATCATGTGATTTAAAATCGTCTGTTATCAAATCGGAAAAAATCGAACCACCGATTTCTTCCATCCATTTATTAACTCTGAATGTTTTAAGCGATATGTTATTCTGTTTTTGTCTTTCTTCATAAGTCTTGGCAACAATCTTATGCCAGGGGTAAATAGCATTGGCTGGTTGGTCAAAACTACATAATTGGTCGTAAAAATTCTCTTTATGGATTTCAGATAAATAAGTTTTTAAACCTGTTCTTAAAAATTCCCTGTCGTTTTCATCCAATTCTAAAAGAAAAACATCGTCGGACAGATTTTTAATATTACCGCGGACATAAACAATACCGCCAACCATACCGACACAAGCCCTGTCACCTAAAACTGACGACAAGTTTTCGCATCCTAAACCGCAGACAACCGCAATTCCGCCGCCCATAAATTCAAAAGAAAAAGAGCCCGTTGAACCTAATACCCATAGTTCCGGCGCTTCAAATTTCGGGTCTTTTTTCATCAAAGCACCGGATCTTGTACCGACATTACCTCCGATATAAATCTTACCAGATGCGGCACAATGCCCTGTTGTATCACCGCTGTCACCCGTAACAACAATTTTAGCACCGCTATTAAGCCATCCTGTATCAGCAGGAGCAGATCCTTCAACGTAGATATTTGTACCTTTTGCACCCATTGCACCGACACGCTGACCGGGATTTGTCAGATAAAAATTCAAATCTTCGCCGTTTTTGGACCAGACTGAGCCGCCTATATTATGTTGACCGCAGGCTTTTATCTCAAAGTCAGTGTAACCCTCACCAATTGCATCCCAAATCTCTTGCATCAAGTTTTGTGTAGATGTTCTTTTGTCGTCTTCAATTGTATTTATAAATATTTTTCCGTTTTCCATTTTCAATTTTCCGTTTTAGCAGACGTACTGTATGTCTAATCTGTTTGCTACATGCCTGTCTACACAAACAAGAGCATCACTTCTTCCGATTGGCAGAGTTGAATTTCCGACAGGCGCAAGAAGTTTTTTAAGTTCAATATCCGTTGCGCAAATATAATTAACTATGTTTTCTGCGACTCGGTCTACATCAAGCCTTTGCATCAATTTCGGATTTTGTGTTGTTATTCCAATCGGACATTTTCCTGTGTTGCATCCGTTACATTTGCCGAAGTCGTTACCTACACAGCCTGCAATTTGCAAAATAAGTTTACCTATAAACACTCCGCTCGCACCCAGACAAATCATTTTGAAAGTATCTGCCGCAAGGTTTCCGTTCATACCGATACCGCCTCCCGCAAATATCGGAATTTGCCCCTGCTTACCCTGATGAACTGCTGCAAGGTAACAATCTCTGAGTTTTGATACAATCGGATGTCCGGTATGGTTAAGAGAAATTTCGTGTGCGGCGCCTGTTCCGCCTTGCAAACCGTCTATAAAGAATCCGCCCACAATGTTATAAGGGTCACGGAGAAGATTGTTATATACATTTACACTTGTTGAAGATGCGGCAACTTTTATTGCAACCGGAACTTTGAATTTGAATGCGCAGTTCATGGATAAAAACATCTTCTGTACACTTTCTTCAATCGAATACAATCCTTGATGATTAGGCGGAGAAAGTAAATCCGCTTTTGGAACGCCCCTGATTTCCTGAATGAGTTTTACATTCTTTTCTGCCATCAAAAGTCCGCCGTCACCCGGTTTTGCGCCTTGACCGATTTTAATCAAAATTCCTGCGGGGTCTTCCTGCATATACGGCATAGAGTTAATTATTCTGTTCCAGCCAAAATGTCCTGATGCAATTTGAAGTATCATATATTTTAAATACTTTGACCTCAAAAGTTTGTCCGGAACACCGCCTTCACCTGTCGCCATTCTTATAGGAATATTTTTTACTTCATTGAGATAAGCAGTAGCAATTGCAATTGCCTCCCACATTCTCGGAGATAATGCACCGATTGACATATCAGAAAACATAATGGGATAAATAGAAGTGTTTACGGGAAGATTCTTGTTTTCTTTTTCTTTGAGTTCACCGTTCTCAATCTCAAAATCAAGATTCTCAGGACTTACCACTCTTCCCAAATTCGTCCTCAAATCGAATGTATGACGGAGTGCATCAAGCGAGGGGTCTGTCATTTGAGATATTCTGCCGACTTTTATTTTGTCTAAGGTTCTGCCTTCTGTATGCAAATTACTTCTTCCGCCTCGTTTTACGGATTCGGAAGTTTTTGCTCTGTACCTTGTTCCGAATATTTCGGTTCTGTTTCTGGTAACTTTTATTGCACCGTTAGGGCAAACTTTTGTGCAGATTCCGCATCCTCTGCAAAAGTTTTTGGCATCTATAACCTGTCTTATCACAGGAATTGCTTTTTGGTCTTCATCGATTTGAAAACCCTCTTCATTGGAGATTGCCCTTACTTTTTTTCTTTTTTGAACATCAACTTTTATTGCATCAAAAGAACATGCCGCAACACAATGACCGCAGAGCATACATTTTTCACTGTCATACTCGACTATCCAAGGCAGGTCATCTTTTGAAATACTGTTTATATTTACGGTTGTCATTGGCTTATCCTTTGAATATTTAAGTCATTATCCACTACAACAAGTTCTCTTTCGTTTGTATAAATATCTTGTGTAGTGTCTCTGTCAGGCAGAAGTTCATTTGCTCCGCAAACTTCCGATGTCATTATTACCATCTCGATATCATTATTATATTTACCCCTAC
>JAFXYU010000142.1 GCA_017541565.1 bacterium
CATAATACACATTGAACAGATAAATAAAATTTACAAAGATTATTATAATGAATACTTACAATCTTTATATAAAAATGATTTAATACATTGTGCAAAAAATAAAGATACGAATGGTATATATTATTGTTATTCTAAATATAAAAATTCTCAATATATATCAACATTAGACAGTTTTAAAAATAAATTAATTAATGAAGATAAAAACTCTTATATATGCTTATTTGAAACATCATCAAAAGACAATTTAGCAAAATACCAAGATATTATAGATAATATAATAACATATAGTAAGGCATATGAAGAAAAGAAATTAAACAATTTTTATGTTTCAAGATATGGACAAATAAAAAATGGAGGAATGCTAAGCGCTATTTTAGTTGCTGATGCAATTCCTAGTAAAAATTTTTACTATGATACATATACACCTCTATACGTTGTTCAAGTCTTAAATGGTGGAATAATAGTAAGAGATACCTTCCCAGAATCAAATAGCAAATATGCTTATATAGATACTAACAAAAAATTTGTTGATAAGCAAAATGTAACAGGACGCTTTTTATATATAGGAACATATAAATATAAAAATCTTTTAGGTGTTACTAAAATAATTTATAAGTTTAAAGAAATCGCAATTCCCAATGAAGATTTTTATTTTATAAATAAGTAAATCGTTCTAATTATAATATTTTCAATTATTAAAAGAAATCAAACTGATCCTTCTTGTGTCGAATTGTCTATTGATATGAGATTCAGCAGGTAGGGTGCAATTTTTTGCACCAAATTAATTCTCGAAATCTGTGTTCATTTTCTCAAAATGACTATTGTTTAATATAGGCTGGAGCGCAAGCGGAATGCCGAAGTAACACGGAGCACAGTGAACGACTATTTTGCGTAAGCAAAATAAAGTGAACGATTGCGGAGTGTGGAGCAATAATCCGATAAAATCCCATCCCCTCTGAAAAAATCGGCAACTTAATTTTTAGTGCAAACTTACTAATAAGTTACTGTTGGGTTGAAAACCCAACCTACTCGCTTGCTGCGCACCTTTTTACTCATTTTTTGGTACAAATTTGCACCAAAATTTATTGTCGGCTTAAAACCCAATCTTCTCGGTTTTATCCTAAAAATTAACAGTATCAGGGAATCTGTGAATAAATTGTTTTTGAGATAATTTGCTTTTAAACGACAAATTATCGTTATTTTTGTTATAAAACATTAAATCTTTTTAATAATATTGTAATTTGTATTTATGCTCATTTTTATTCCTTGTTGATATTTAGATTATCTTATATAAACGCAGAACCTTCGCAAATTCTTTTTTTAACTCTCCTTCTATCTCAACACCTTCATCACCAAAAGCATCCTTACTCCTTTTATCACAAATTTTTTCTACTATTGCACGTTCATTTTCTGTCAATTCTTCAAATGAATTTTTACTATTTGCACTTTTCCATAAAGCAATTTCTTCATTAGATAATATAGATAATTCATCTTTAGATAGTTCCTCTGCTGTATTTTTACATTTTTTTGCATCAAAAGTTTTTTTAAATTTACTAATGAAACCTCGTACTCGAGTGCAAATGTTATTTAAAGTGTTTTGTTTGGGTTTGATAAATACATCACCTGTTGCATGACTAAACAGTGTTTTCAACCCATTTTCGTTTGCCCTAAAAGTCGTATTATTTTGCGGGATAGTTATGTTTGTTTGAACATTTAGTGACATACATCTACACCTTTTTTCTACACACATTATAAATAAGTTATACAAACTGTAAAAATTGATCAATTTTTCTCTATTTTTTACAATTCTTCACACAAAAAACCTAATTAATCTCTTTTATTAGTTTGCAGATTAGGGTTTCTACCCCCAACAATAACAATTTATATACATTTGGGCAATTAAAAGTTTTATTATAAAGAAAAATCAAACCTGACAAAAAGGAACATTCTGTGCACCTTTTTACTCATTTTTTGGCACAAATTTGCACAAAAATTTATTGTCTGGTTAAAACAAAACCTGCAAACGTGTTTATTTTGACATTACATCACTTGATTTAACATAAACAGGAGTGTTTAATTTAAACGAGATTTTACTTCCTGCTTTCATTTTGTAATTCAAACCTTTTGCCATTGAACTGATTAGAAGTCCAAAGCCCTTACAAGTTCTCGGAACAACAACCAAACCTACAACAGTTACAGATTCTATTGCAACTACTGCAACACTTATTATAGAAAAAGTTATGATTCCTATTCCGGCAGGAAATGCTCTTATAGTATTCAAAATTTGAGAAGATTTTAAATCGCTTCCGCTCTTTGGCTCCATCCTTACAGTATAAATTTTCTCATTCGGGAAAATTATTTTATCAATCAAAATATACGCCTTTGCCCTTTTAAACACAGGTTCACTCTTCTTAACTTTTTTAAATTTACCCAAAAATCTTGTATTCTCAGGTAAAGTCATTCCGTTAGAGGCTTTTACTTTTGATGCCAAACTGAAATATATCTCGTCATCAACATTTGCTTCGTTTACATCTATATCCGATTCCAACTCAAGCACATAAGTATTCTTGGGACTCAAATAAACCGTATCGTCCTCAACAGACGTTGAAAAAACGTTTTGGTCATCTTCAACATAATCATTTGTTTCAGATAATACAGGCGCTACCGTAATAAAATTTACCATTAATATTAATATAAAAGATAACAATTTTTTCATTTCTTACTCTTCCTTATCAAAACTATTCTTTTAGAGAATTATAAAACAAAAATGTTGTATAGTGCAATTTTGTACACCAAAATATTTTTTAAACTCTCTGCTCAAAAACACTATGACAAACTGATATTTTACAGTTTATATTTATATTATAAACTTAACCCGACTTTTTCAATTGTGTTGTTTATATTATGCTTCAATTTCCAATTTTTGAACTTCATCTTCGCTTCCGTAACCTGCTTTTTCTAAAGTATCATTATATCTTGCTTGTGCCTTTCTGACTTCTTCATTCTTTTTCTGAACATCTTTTTTTGCTGCTTCAAATGATGCTTTGGAAGCTTTTACATTTATTGATGTTCTGTCGTTTTCTACATCGAATCTTTTTGTATTAATTCTGCCTTTTCTGTCAACCAAGCCGGTTACGGTTTTATCGAAAATTCCGTCACCATCTATATCAATTCTTACGGAACCGTCTTCCGCAAACATCATAATACTTTTGTCACTAAGATCTACCTTCTTGTTTGCTAACTCTGTTCTTACTTCACTTGAATTAAAAGCTTTTGATAACAATGTTTTGTCTACTTGTGTCATAATTTTTCTCCTCTTCTTGTATAATTTCTCGTATACACTTACTAGGTTTTTCTAAGAATAAAAATTGCGTAAATTTTTTTATTCCGTTTCATTATATTAAATTGTATTTAGCATTATCATTAGGTTTGAGGCAATTGTAAAGTTTTTTATATTTTGCTTAACAATATTAAGATTTGTTACATCTGTAACATTAAAAATAACAACTAAATAATACGTATTACTAGCAATTTTTATTTTTTCAGTACTTATATAGATAAAAGGTTTGTGTAAATGACGGCAATTTCCAACAATAATAGTTCAAAATCTTCTTTTAAAAACGGCGCTATTGGCACTGCCGCTTTTATTGCCGGTTGGGAGAGTCAAACGTATCTTTCCAAATTTGCCAGAATACCTGTCCTGAAATACTCAAAACCTCAGTTTGAATATATTAGAGGCGGAGGTTTCTTACCCTACGTTAATAATGCCCTGGAACAAAACGGACTCATGGACAAAGTCGAGATAGTTAACGTTAACAAAAATAATGCAAAACAAATATGGAAAGATTTGAATTTTAGAACCGAAGAAAAAACTACCATTCGAAAAATAATTGATCACCTGCTAAGACTGCCTTCCGCTGAAAATTCTTTCGTCAGAACAGTGAACGGATCCAACGCTTTTTATTTACCCCGCAGGAATGCAATTGTTTGTAACTTTGAAAAATTTGGCGCTCCAATCTTTCACGAGATTCAACACAAAATCAACAGAACCTCTTCAAATATATTTTTAAAATCTCTCGCTAAAGTTAAACATCCGCTTGCAATATTCGGACCTTTAAGCATTTCTTGCTGCGCATTGATTAGGGACAAAAAGAAAGACGGAGAAAAAGAAAACATTTTAGATAAAATTAAGAATAATTGCGGATTGTTGGCATTTTTGTGTGTACTTCCTCACACGATTGAAGAATTTATTGCAAACATAAAAGGAACAAGCATCGCTAAAAAAGCAGGAGTTAGCGGAGAACTGCTAAAGAAGATTAAAGTCACTCATAAAGTTTCTATGATAGGGTACGGCGCAAGCGCGTTGATAACCGCACTATCGGTCTGGGGAGGAAATAAAATACGGGATTTAATCTGCAAATTGAAAGATAAATAACACAGACCGACAGAGCATTTCAACAGTTTTATCATACACTTCTCTTTTCTTTGTAATATAATTGTTTTTATGGAAGAGATTAATACAATTTATTGTGACTTTGACGGGACAATAACGAAGAAAGACGCAGTTAATACATTCTTTGAAATGTATGCGCCTGAAAATTGGCTGGAATCCGAACAATTGTGGATTGACGGGAAAATCACTTCGCAAGAAAACGCAATTATTCAAGTTGGCTTATTACCTGAAATTTCGCAAAAACAACTTGATGATTATATTAATAATATCGAAATAGATGAGAGTTTCCCCGAATTTGTAAAATACTTAAATACACAAAACATCAAACTCACAATTCTTAGCGACGGATTTGATTTATTCATAACAAAAACTCTTGAGAGATTTAATCTCAAAGGTATCAATGTATTTGCAAATCATCTTGTCTACGAAAACATGAAATTTAAAATAGAATTTCCATACCACAATTCAACTTGTGATGTCGGAGCGGGAATGTGCAAATGTAAAAGAGTTAATGAAAATAGGTTCTGCTACATTGGCGACGGAACGAGTGATTTATGTATAGCAAAAAAAGCGGACATTCTTTTTGCAACAAAAAAATTAGATGAATATTGTAACAAAAATGCAATAAAACATATTCCGTTTAAGTCTTTTCGTAATATTATAGAAATATTGAAAGAGGGAATTTTATAATGAAAAAATTTATTATACCGATAGTTATGTTTGTAATGTTATTATCCGCACCCGTTTTTGCATGGGATGTAAAGACCACAAACGAACTGCAAGAAAGAATGAATACAGTCGGGTTCAAAATTTTGAACTCTAACAGAATAGAAAAAAGATTTATGTTTATGGCAATAAACAGAGTTTACACAAGGGATATTTGGACCGATGTAAGTTCAGTTAACAGAATTGTTTGGGTAAAACCGACAGTAATTCCTTATATCGACAGCGATGACGAACTTGCCGCAATCTTGAGTCACTCATTAGCGCACGGTGTTGATACATACGACGGATTAATGAGAGGATACATATCTTTCTTAAATTATTGGGTTGCGCCTAATAAATACGACTTAAAGGCAGACAAACTTGCGGTTGATTACATGGTAAATGCAGACTACAACCCACTCGCAATAATCACTATTTTAAATAAAATAGGAAAACAATATCGATATGACATATTCTCAAATCATACACTCGTATCAAGAAGAATGATGCTTATTTATGAATATATTTATACTAAATATCCGTCAATTCTCGTCGAAAATGAATACAAAGATAATATTTATTATCAGAACTTCCTGTTAACATCAAGAAATAACAGAATGATGCTTTTGGAAAAAGTTAAAACAAATTCTACAAAAAAACTTAATTACAAATACTAACAGAACATGAAGAAAATTATAACTTTTTTAACCTTAATGATATTTGCTACACAGGGTTTTGCACAAGATTTGGCAAGCAACAGTTCTACTACCATTGAAGATGAAATCATAAAAAGCGGATTTATTTCTAAAAACAAGCACAAAATTAAAAGACATGAAATTAAAGACGAACTTTTAGATCCGACCATGTACAAAGGCGCACCGTTCAGGCTTGGAGTTTTTAAAAACAGATTTAAAACACCACAAATTAGTGACGAACTTATAGATAGCGAATTCATCGGACACGCAAGAGGAAAGAAAATTTCCAGAAAAGCAGCCGAAGATGATTTCTTTTTTGAAAAGCAAATTGATACTTCAAGAGTTCGGAGAATAAAAGCAAAAACTAAATATGATTTTACGAAAAAACAAATTCCCGTCAAAATCAGAATTGCAAATCGCATGGATTCCACAAAAGGAACAATGGAAGGAAATGATATTCCTTTTGTTGCAGAAGAAGATTTCGAAATTGAAGGTAAAAAATTTGAAAAAGGTACAACTATCCTGGGCAGGGTAGAAACAATTTCCAACTCTGACAAAATGGGTGTTCCAGAATGTATAAAATTGGATAATTTCTACATTGAAGGAAACGAAGAAATCAATCTGCATGGTTCAATCTCAAAAACGGGTGCAAACAGAACAATTTGGGTTTACCCGTTGTATCAGGCAGGTAATATTTGTTTTTATGTCGCAGGATTTGTCTTTGTGCCTATACACGGCGGAAGAGCAAAATTATTAACTTCTGAAACCTTCACCGTATTTTATGAGACACAATAAAATATTACAATTTTGTAATATTTTGTATATCACTCTTTAATTTTAATTTTTTTCGCTGTATTATAGAGTTTGGAAAATTATTTTTTTTAGATTGGATGGGGAAATGGCAATATTAGAAAAAGAATTAAAAGAAAATTTGCTGAAGATAAATAGTAATACCTCTTCAGATAAGTACATGACTGACAGCGAACTTTTAAACATTGATAAAGAGTATTGTACATACGGTGACAAAATTCACGCAGAACCGATTCCGAAAATCTTCAGAGATTGTAACGGCGTATTTATGTATGATACAGAAAACACTCCGTTTTTGGATTTGGAAATGTGGTTCGCATCATGCAATTTGGGTTACAAGAATAAGAGAATCAGAGATGCGGTAGTTGACCAAATCGACACACTTCCCCAAATTTCATCACACTTCTTATACGACTACAAAGTTCTTTTATCAGAAAAAATTGCAAAAGCAAATATAAAAAGATTTGGTTTAAAGGGCAGAGTACACTTCAATGTTGGCGGTTCACAGGTAACAGAAGATGCCTTAAAATTGGTTAGAAATTATACACACAAAAACAGGGTATTTTCTTTCTATGGTGGTTTTCACGGAAGAACACTCGGGGCAAGTTGTCTGACTGCAGGCTATCGTTACAGAAAACCATTCGGACATTTTGCTGATGAAGCGCATTTTGTTCCGTATCCTTATTGTTACAGATGTCCTTACGGAAAGAAATGCGACTCTTGCAATTACTATTGTGTTCAGCAATTGAGACGCGAATTTGAAGACAACTGCGCCGGTCTTTATGACCATTCGACAAAAGAATGTGCTTTAGGTGCTTTCTTTGTAGAACCCGTTCAAGGCTCCGGCGGATATATTGTTCCTCCTAAGGGATATTTCAAAGAATTAAAGAAAGTTCTTGATGATTTCGGAGTTCTGTTTGTTGATGACGAAATTCAGATGGGCTGCTACAGAACAGGTAAACTTTGGGCAATCGAACACTATGATGTTAAGCCTGATGTTATTACTTTCGGCAAGTCGCTCACCAACGGTTTGAATCCGTTAGGCGGTATGTGGGCAAGAGAAGAATTAATCAGCCCTGAAGTATGGCCAAACGGAAGAACTCACTCAACATTCTGCAACAATCCGGTAGGTATGAGAGCAGGATACGAAGTTATGAAGACATTTGAGGAAGGTGATTTTGAAAGACAAGTCGCTAACAAAGGTAAATACTTCCTTGAAGGACTCAAAACATTAGAAAAGAAACATAAACGCATAGGTATGGTGGACGGTTTGGGACTCGCTTTGAGAATTGAATGTGTTACCGAAGACGGTTATACTCCCGATCCAAAACTTCTTAAAGATATCGTTGCAGAAGGTTTAAAGGGTGATTTAACCTACAAAGGCAAAAAATGCGGTATTATTCTTAATAAAGGCAGCCATTACAATAACTCAATTACGCTTGTTCCTGCTGTTACGATTTCATTTGAAGAAATTGATATGGCAATTGAACTTATTGACCAATTATTTACGAGGTTGTCATAGTGACAGACAGTATAGATTTTGAACTGTTACACGATGACATTTCGGATAAAAAAGATAAAAAAGGTATATTGTTATTTCACGGACTGACCGGAAGTCCGTTTGAAATGAAAAAATACGGCGACTTTTTATTCAAAAACGGATTTGACGTTTTTTGCTACTCTTTCCCCGGACACGGTAACAGAATAAGCGAAATTGAATCAGTAACCGACGTTGATTGGTGTGATTTTGCACAGGAAAAATACGATTTACTAAGAAAAAATTATAATCAGTTTTTCGTATCAGGTTTGTGTCTTGGTGCTGCTATGGCAGTATACTTGGGAGAACACAACAAAGATATCACGGGAATAGTAGCACTTTCTACGACTCTGTTTTTGGATGGCTTTTGCATACCTTGGACAGTTCATCTTCTGCCGTTTGCATTGAATACAATCACACGATTTTATTACACATTTCCGGAGGATGATTGTTTCGGCATAAAGAATGAACGTACACGAAAAAGTCTTGCTAAAATAACTGCAAAAGCAAATATAAGTATGGATAACTATCCGCTTAATTGCGTTGACGGATTATTGAAACTGTCACAAAAAGTAAGGAAAAACCTGAAAAAAGTAACCTGCCCGATTTTATGCATTCATTCAAAATACGACAACCTTGCAAGTCCGAAAAGCGCAAAAGTCGTTATGAACGGAGTTTCTTCGCATATAAAAAAATATGTTGAACTTGAAGACAGTTATCACATGGTACTTTATGATAATGAAAAAGAATTTGTGATGAACACGGTAAAAGAGTTTATAGATGAACTTGCCCCGCAAGTTGAAGTGAGAGAGTTAGAAACAGTATGACTATAATCAAAATACTAACCCTGATATTTAACATAATATCAATAGCAATTCTTGCTTTTGGATTGTTTCACACATTTGAACACCCCAAAAACAAGGCAATTTATGGATATACTATTGCCGGAAGTTGCATTCCTTATCTGATATTATTAACTATTTTTGTAATTTTAGAAATACTTCAGGGAAATTATAAATTTTCATGCTTATTGTTCTGCGTAATTTCGCCGTTTATAATCGGTAAATTAGTTAAATATGAAACACTCAAATTCTATACCGCTATCCAGATCTTATGTTTTGTGATAAGCGCCGTAGTTCTTATTATAAAATACTTTTAATCCGATTTATATAAAATCTTTTATCTCAGGATTAATTTCCCCATAATATTCAACAGGAACATAAACATCTATTGAGTCTGTTGTATATAGAGTTTTTCCGGAAACAATAGCCTGCTTATTTACATATTTGTCATAGTAATTTTGAGTATCAAAATATCCTTTACCTTCGGAACCTTCTTCTTCAGGACATATTGTTTCATTATAATTCTGTGACAAAAATGAGTTTGTGTTCCTATAGAAGGAATCCGGATCTTTAACAAAGTCCTTGCCTAATTTAACAGTATCTCTGTCTAAAAGAACGTTTTTTTTGTTATATTTTACAGTAATACCGTCCCTATAAAGAGAATTAACAAGCTGTACTGTTTTTGCCGGCACATATTCGCTGGGCATTGGTACCAATTTCTGACGTTTTGGAGTGCATCCTGCAACTGTAGCTGCCATCATTGCAGCGCATATACTTGTTCTAAAAGCGTTAATTCTTGAAATCATAGCATAAATCCCTTTTGAAGTATATTGAAACACATATTCTCAACTTTTACCAGCAATTATAAAGAAATATTACAAATTAAAAAGAGGATGATTAAAAACCATCCTCTTTAAATTGATTATAGTGTTTGTTACAAAACTATTCAACGATTTTGTCAACAACACCAGCACCAACTGTTCTACCGCCTTCACGGATAGCGAATCTCATACCTTCTTCGATAGCTACAGGAGCAATAAGTTCAACATCCATAACTACGTTATCACC
>JAFXYU010000143.1 GCA_017541565.1 bacterium
ATTTCAACTAAAACGTATCCGGGGAAGATTTTTTCTTCTTTTTCCTGCTTTTTCCCGCCCTTAATTTGGGTAACGGTCTTTTGAGGAACTTCAACACGGAAAATTTTGTCTGCCATGTTCATATATTCAATACGTTTTTCAAGGTTGCTTTTAACCTTGTTTTCATAGCCGGAATAAGTGTGAACTATGTACCAGCGTTTTTGATTTTTCTTGTCTGAAGAAGTTTGCGAAGCATCGCTCTCTGTTGCTTCTGCTGTCTCTGTTACATCTTCATTTAAAATGTTTTCGTCTTTTTCACTCATTATTCTTACCCTTTTTTTTGTGACGGTTAGTAATTAAAATTTGCCGAGAAGCGCATTGAACAAAATGTCAACAATATATATGAACATTGTGAAAATTGCCACAATCGCAATGACAAAGAAAGTTTCAACAACGACCTGATTTTTTTCGGGCCAAGTTATTTTGCCCCATTCGGTCCTAACGCCTCTAAAATATGTAATTATGCTTTGCTTTGTCTGTTCAAAAGAATCGTTCATTTTAATTACCTTTACTCTGGATTACGGGAAGTTCCGGTTTTCCTAAAATCGCGCCCTGAAGGACTCGAACCCTCGACATCCGGTTTTGGAGACCGACGTTCTACCAACTGAACTAAGGACGCAGATAAAGTGATTGAGCGACCGAGTGATTAAGTGATTAAGTGAATATGTCACTTGCTCACTTATTCACCTGCTCACCTGTTCACGTTTACTTTGTTTCCTTGTGAGTTGTGTGTTTCTTACAAGTCGGGCAGTATTTGGAAAGTTCCAGTCTGTCCTTGATGTTCTTCTTATTTTTTACTGTTGTGTAATTTCTTTCCTTGCAGTCTTCGCAAGCCAGAACAACCATTTTGTCATTTTTACCTTTGATACCCATTTTGTTTTTCCTTATGTTTATCTATATTTGCTGTTTATATTCGGCATATTCGCCTTATCATATTTTCGCCCTATTTAAAAGAGAATGTGAAACTCACATTCTTCTCAAATCGGCGTATGGTTAAATCTTAAAATAAACATAAATAAAATGCAAATTTATTGTGAAGATTTGTAATCTTAGATTTTAGGCGCATTAACCAAGGTTATAGGTTTTATAGATATTGGAATATAAGGCTGTTGCAGCGGCTGCATTGCTCTTTTTTGAGTAAGCCAAAACTGCATTCATACCTTTTTCATTTATTGTTCCGTCAATATTTTTTGTATCTGGGTTGTCGGATTTGCTGAGCATATCTGCGGCTAATATACTGGTGCTGTATTCTGCATTTGTAATTTTTCCGTCACCGTTTATATCAAGTGCTTTGGATGTAAATTCTTTGCTCGGAGCGAAGTTTCTGTCCATTTCATCAACGCTTATTTCCGGTCTTTTCATCATTTCTTGATTTGCTGCTCCAAGGAGCGCTTCTTTATCAATTTTGCCGTTTACTACTTTCGGCATATATCTGTATTCAAACTGTAATGGTGGGAGTGCTTTTAAATAATCATCATTTTCCTTCAAAAAACCTTCAATTTTTTTGGCATTTCTTTCCGGCGCATCCGGACTGAGTCCGAAGTCCAAAATCGGTGCAGTGTTAAAAGTATCGGAAGTAACTGGCTTTTCCGCATACGAATAAAAATTATCAACTGCTTTTCTTCCGTATATTTCAGAAGATGTTGCGCTGTTTTTTCCGTTAATCTTAGTGACACCATTGTTTACTTCAAACATAGAACCTCCACACTTTATATTTATATAAAAACATTCTACAAAAAAAAATTGCTTTATGTTGTTACATAAATTTACAAAAATAATCCTAAGAAATCTTGTTGTAGTATAATAATGAGTTAGGAGATTTTTTGATGACTGAGTATGTGTATTTGAACGGAGAATATATAGAATCGGATAAAGCAGTGATACCAATCAGGACACATGCTTTTTTGTATGGAACATCCGTTTTTGAAGGAATAAGAGCGTATTATAATGCGGATGAGGATCAGATGTATGCATTCAGAGTAAAAGAGCATTATCAGAGATTGCTTGCAAGTGCAAAAGTTATGTGGATGGAAAGTCCGTATACACTTGACGAGTACATTCAAATTACAAAAGATTTGTTGAAGAAAAATGCGTACAAGACAGATGCATATATACGTCCTACTTTGTTCAAATCATCCATAAAAGTCGGTCCGACCCTTACGGACAATGAGGACTCGTTTTTGATATTTACAACTCCGTTCGGGAATTATTTTGGAACAGACAGTGGATTAAAGTTGTGTGTATCAAACTGGAGAAGAACATCGGATAATGCAATTCCTCCGAGGGCAAAAGTCAGCGGTGCTTATGCAAACTCTGCTTTAATAAAAACAGATGCTCATGAAGCCGGTTTTGATGATGCTGTAGTGCTTTCGGAATCAGGTGAAGTTACGGAAGGCTCAGCCATGAATATATTTCTTGTAATAAACGGAGTTCTTACTACAACAAACACTACAAATGATATATTAATCGGAGTTACAAGAAATACTGTAATTGAATTGGCGCATGAATTGGGTATTCCCGTAAAAGAACGTTCTATAGACAGGACAGAGTTATATAATGCGGATGAGATTTTCTGTTGCGGAACGGGCGCTCAAATAGTTCCCGTTGAAAGTGTTGACCATAGAATTATCGGTGACGGTAAAACAGGAGAAATAACAAGAAAAATTCAAAATCTGTATTATGATGTTGTAAGAGGTAAGTCAGAAAAATTTAAAGAATGGTGTTTGCCTGTATATGATTAGTTTTTTCGGAAAATGTGTAAAAAATCTTTATAGCAGTATCCGCTATATATTGGCGGGTGAGACACGTTTTTCTTCTGTATTGTATCAGGCAGCGGCTATAAGTTATGATTCTATAATCATTTCTTTGGTTATCGCATTCGTATCTGCAGCAGTTATTGCTATTCAGGTATCAAAACAGTTTTTGATGTCGGGCGCTGAAGCGTATGTAGGCGGTTCAATTGCGATTGTCATGATAAGGGAAATTGCTCCCGGATTTGTTGCTTTAGCAATAGGTGCAAGAGCAGGAACTGCAATTTCTGCCGAAATCGCAAATATGCAAGTTACTTCACAGGTAGATGCCATAAAAACACTCAAGGTTGATCCTGTCGGGTATTATTTTTCTCCCAGAATTATTGCAGCGGCAATTACCGTTCCTATGGTAGTAATGCTTGCGGAACTTGTCGGGATTATAGGCGGCTTAATTGTTTCATATTCAACAATAGGTCTTCATCCGCATCGTTATATAAATTCCGTTTGG
>JAFXYU010000144.1 GCA_017541565.1 bacterium
GATACGCACAGCGCTCCAGGATGAGGATGAAGACGTTCAGAAGAATGCTATGATTGCCCTATACAATATGTATGGGCGTGATATATTGGACGAAATCATTTCCCTTCCAAGTTATTCAGAGTTTTTAAAAACCGAAGCGCAGAATATAATTGAGGAGTACGAGGTTGAATAAGTCTGTAATACTATTATCGGGCGGTTTGGATTCTGTTGTTGCTTTGGGTGCGTTTAAAGAAGAATACGGTATTGTTTTGGCTTTGACTTTCGATTACGGACAGAAATCCGCAAAAGAAGAAATATATGCGTCTAAAAAAGTTTGTGAATATTATGATATCAAGCATAAAATAATCAAACTTAATTGGCTCAAAGAAATTACCAAAACGGCTCTTGTGTCAGGCAGTGCTGTACCAAAAGAAAATTTGGGTACCGAAGAAAGTGCAAAAGCGGTTTGGGTACCTAACAGAAACGGACTTTTCTTGAACATTGCAGCATCTTTTTGTGATTCTGCCGGATACAATTATATAATTTTTGGTGCAAACAAAGATGAGGGGCAGACTTTTTCTGATAATACGGAAGATTTCAGACGCTCAATATCATCGGTTTTTGAACTCTCAACGCTTGTAAAACCGCAGGTTGCAACGCCCTTGATTAATTGTACAAAGAGTGATATAGTAAAAATTGCGGTTGAGAAATCTGTTCCGCTGGAGTTCGTAAGGAGTTGTTACAATATAAAAGAAGGGGTACATTGCGGAAAATGTGAATCTTGTTTGCATTTGAGGCGTGCTTTAGAGGAAAACAACTGTTACAAATACATAGATATATTGTTTAAGAGGCGATGAAAACAAAATTTATTGATGAAGAAATAAAATATATAGGCTCACAGCTTTCACCGCATTGGATTTACAGAAATTTTAAAATTCAGGGTGATGCGATTGTTGCATTCAGAGGTGAATGTAAAGTTGATTTATCCGAAATGGTTGATATAGAAGACGTTATTAATAATGAACCCATTTACAGCAAGTATATGCTGAGTTTTATTTCCGAGCAGTTTGGGATTTCGCTTTCTGAAGGTGTTTTTAGCCAAAGGCTCTTGATGTGCATTATAAAAGAACTTCTTGAAAAACGCGGAGTTTTTGTTGTGAGAAAAGGTGATGATTTGATGGTAGACGGCAGAAAATTATCTGTTTCAATTGCGACAAAGTCTATAACTTCCGTTTTGATTCATACCGGTTTAAATATTTTATCAGAAGGTGCGCCGGTTGCCGCAAGCGGTTTGGAGAGTGAACTCGGTATAAATGATATTAAAGATTTTGCACTCGAAGTAATGGACAGTTATTCAAGTGAACTTGAAGATATATCTTTAGCGGCGGCAAAAGTACGCGGAGTCGTGGAGTAGGAGTGTTTATGAGCGGTCACGGTTACAAAAAATATATGAAGAAAGAAGCAAGAGAATCGAATTCTTTTTTGAAGATTTTTATTATTTCGTTCTTTGGAATGCTTTTGTTTTTCACTTTCATAATAAAATCACTTATGCCGAGCGTTGATACTTCTATCGGTGATTATAAGGAGCAGTCGGTTCAGGATGAAGAAGAAATATCTAAAAAGATTGTTGATAACAGGCTGGAAATGATACAAAACGAGGATCAGGGCAAAAATTTTGCTGATATAATGTCAAGAGCGGAGGATGTTCAAAAAGAAACTCAGCAGAGTGATGTTGTGATGGATAAGGCTCCAATACCTTCTGCATCCGAACAGCCTAAACCTTCTCAAGAAACCGTATATAAGGTATTTATCGGTTCATATACTTCAGCAGAACAAGCAAGAGTCGCAAAAGATATTATCATAGAATCCGGTAACGGACTTAATCCGATTGTAAAATGTATCGGTTCAAACAATTATACACTGCAAGTAGGTATTTTTAGAAACAAACAGAGTGCGGAATCGCTTTTGTACACGATTCAGCAAAGTCATCTTCCCGGGAGGATTGTACAAGAATAGTTTTATTTTAATGATTCACTGACTGTTTGATAAACTTTTCTTGCAATATCCGGTGCAGTCATATCTTTGGGGATATTAATCAAGGTCTCGTTTACGGATATAAAATCACGATTTCCAACTGAATTTGTATGCATAACAAAATTGTATTTTTCTGCAAGTTGTTGATATCCTTCAAGGTATGGCGCGATTTTTTCTCCCAATCTTTCCGATGTTCCATCGCCAAATATTACAAATCTTCTTGGGGCGGTTTCAAGTGGTTTATTTGCGTAATATAGGCTGGTAAAAAATTTTTTCACAGGGTTTATTTTCATAACAATATTTCCTTTACTTATATAAACTGTTCGGAATTATCCGTGCAAAAAAATCTGTCCGACTTTTTCGTACACCTTTTTTGCAATATCGGCACTACTCATGCTGTTGTTTACCATAACGGCATCTTCGTTCGAAAGACGAATTAATGTAGTATGTGAATCTTTTGAGGCTGCGTGTCTGCTTATATCTATATAAAAATCGTATTTTTCTGCAAGTTGTTCAATGCCTTCAATGTATGGTCTAATCTTAGCGGTCATATCCGGATGAATACTGGGTTGAAACTGAACCCGTTTCTGCTTTGCATATTCAATCGGTTTATTTGCGTAATACAGGCTTGTGAAAAATCTTTTAACAGGGTTTGTTTTCATAAAAGTATCTCCTTTATACTGTTTAAAAGCCGTAAAAATTTTTTTTGCTATTCTTTTTATTTATAGTCCGTTAAATACATCAAAAGTATTTTTAATGACTTCGTATCCTTTGAGCAATGATTTATAACTGACTTTTTCGTTAGCGGAATGCATATTATAAATATCGGCAAGTCCCAAAAGCATCGGCATAAAAGTTTCCCCGTTTGAATTTTTATGCTGACAGTAAATGTGAGTTTCTGCACCCGCGTGGAAAGAGGATATATCATTTTCAATTCCAACGCGTTTGCAAGCCTCTGTATGAGCAATTTCTATTCTGTCATCATCGGCTTTTTCAAATGGAGGCAAATGAGACTCAAATTCTATTTTTGCCTCTGCAAGACCTTCGTATTTATGGTTGAATTTTTC
Organism: bacterium; assembly: GCA_017541565.1. Classification (GTDB taxonomy): domain Bacteria; phylum Cyanobacteriota; class Vampirovibrionia; order Gastranaerophilales; family Gastranaerophilaceae; genus CAG-196. The sequence continues at coordinate 3,081 of JAFXYU010000144.1, forward strand.
TACAATAGTAACCATAAGCGTTTTCAGTGCTTCTTCTTTAGCAGTGGATGCGCTTCTTATAGAATAGGAAGCCATACCCAATACATTAATTATGTTTGTGGAAGTTTTTTTCATAATTTCCGAAATATAATCATTTGTTTTTGTTCCTTTTTCAACGATTGAAGCAACAGAATTTTGGATTCCTCCGGCTACAATAGCGCCAAGATTGCAAGATGTAATTACTCCCGTTTCATCTTTGTAAAAAACGCCCTGAGGAAATTCGGCAAGGAGTTCTGCAAGCAATTTTCCGGCATTCAACCTTGTTTCATCTTCAATATCAATACCGGAGTGTCCGCCTTTGAGACCTTTTACGGTTATTTTTGCATTTGTGTAACTTGCACCGGAAATTTGAAGTTGCCCGAGTTTATCAGCGTCGCAGACGAGAACGTATTTTGATAAAATTTTATCAAACTCTGCGTGTTCAATACCGCTCATTCCGGTTTCTTCATCTCTTGTGAACATAATTTCCAGCCCACCGTGAGATGGGTAAACAACAGTTTCAGTTCCGTCCGGATTTTCTACTGTCAGAGAGTTTGCAACGGAAGCCTGTTTCAAATCTTTTGCCAGTTTTAGCGCACACGCAACCCCGACTTTATCGTCGGCTCCGAGGGTTCTCCCTTTTGCGTGAATAAAACCTTCTTCATCAAGATAAATTTCTACCGGACTGTCATCGCCAACAACGTCCATGTGCGAAGACAGCATTATAGATTCTTTTGAACTGTCTGTTGCGGGAATGCGGATATACACGTTTCCATAGTTATCAAGTTTTGCATCTATACCGTTTTGGGAGCAAAAACCGAGAATCCATTTTGAAACCTTTTCTTCTTTCAAAGAAGGTGACGGGACGGATACAAGATTACAAAAAATATCCAAAACTTCATTTTCATTTCTCAATTGTTCTAAATTAACTGCCACGGAAAAACCTCCTATTCGTTCCTTCACCGCCGATTCTTACATGGACGGGGCGCATGCACTTCGGACATCTGCCCACATAAGCATCACCTTTGGCATTTTGATACAGTCTGCCGTACGTGTGGCAGCACTCAAACCATATTCCCAAAAACTTTCGTTTTTTAGGCTTGTTTTCGTTATCAGTATCTTCGTCCACGTCTGAAACTCCTTTCGGAATTAATTTTATTGAGCGGTATAAATACGCTTTCTGTTAAAGCATCTATGTAACTGTCTTTCAAATGTGCATAATCAAAAATAATCAATCCGTTAAGACAATATTGTCTTGCTGCGTGAATTTGTTTTATCAAATCGGAGTTTGAACCGTTCATAAATGTTACGAATAAACCGCCATAAAGTTTAGTTTTGGAAGTTTTATTTCTGATAACATTTGCCATAAGGTTCATTGCTGTTTTATCATCACAAGTTAGAAATAGCGGAGTGAATCCGTCAACAAGATCGTTCATAGACCAAGTTTTCCAATCCTGCATTTTTGTATCCATTGCCATTTCTCTGTTTGGGAAAATTACCGCAGTTATCGTGATATTGTTTGCTCGGCAAAGTTCGCTGACTCTTTTTACGAACTGGGTAATTTTGTTCATTCGATAATTTTTCCATTGGAACCACATTCCGTCATTGTATTCAATATCAACAGGGTCAACTCCGTACATACGAAGAAATTCTGCTCTGGATGCTTTTGTATATCCCCAATTTGACATCACATAGTTTGAATAATTCGGCGCAAGAGATTGAGGGTAACGGATATAGTCTAAGTTTATTCCGTCAGGACGATACCTCAAAACAATCTCGTTTATCAAATTATACAAAAATTCTTGTACTTCGGGATTGGCAGGATCTATAAAATAGCCGTTATGTTCGGATACCGAATAAGGTATTGTTTCCGAATCTATATTTTTTCTTTGATAGTTTGACCATTGCGGTTTGACCGCAAGAATATATTGAGGGTTAGTTTCGGGAGACTTGTTTCCGACATAAAAAGATTCAAACCAAATGTGTACATGAATACCTCGTCTATGTGCCTCGCTTATCCAAACTTTAAGCGGGTCAAATTCTGCGTATTCCGGATTTTGTTTTATAAATCCGTATTCTTCCATAGTTTTTGAAGGAAAAATTGTTTGACCGTGATAATAAGTTTCAATAAAGATGTTATTGATTCCTGCGGATGCAAGTCTATCCAGAACATCGGTAATTTCATCTATACTATGGAATGTAGGTCTTATCCATACACCTTTCAACTCATATGGATTATACGGTATAACATTTGCCATAGCGGACTCTGCATATTCAATGGCTTTAGATGCATATCTTTGAGCATTCTCGCTGTTACGTTCGGCTTTTTCAATATAATCATTTGCTCTTGCCAAATATTGTTCGGTTCTCCTCGTGCTGTAGCCTTGAACATTTTGGGCATAATAATTCATCATATTTCGAACTTCTCTTACTTTTGCTCTTGCGCTGTAAAGAAAAGTATCAGAGGTTATGTATGATGTAATAGTGTTATTTTCTTTGTCTATATATATCTTTGCTCCGCCCAAAATATTCTCGTTAATCCATTTTTTTGCATTTCCGTGACCGCTTATAACCATACCGTCAAACGGAATCAGAGAGTCTGCCCCGCTCAGAGAAGTAACGGTGTCGCCTGTTATAACCGCTTCTGTTCCAAATTCATTTGTATTTGTCCTGTAACCGAATTCAGGAGTATATACAACGAGTTGATTTGCGCCCCTAAGCCCCGGATAATTAGCACCCTTTGCATTTGTGTTTGCCTGCGGGTCGATTACGTCAATTCTGAATGTTGATTGGTTAAACACAACTTCATTTTGCTGCGGACAATACGGCTCGTAAATATTTTGAGCGAACGTACTTTTGCAGCAAAAAATTGCAATAAGTAATATTAATATCGTTCGGAAAAATACTTTTCCCATCCCTCAAATCCTTCTTACGATAATCATTATAAAACCGTAAACCAAGAAAAACAAGTATAAAAATACATTTGGCAGACACAAGTACTAAAAAAATACAATTCTGTGAAATCATGTTAACTTATATTAAAATTTACTCCTAAATTTTTCACTAAAACTTTACATTTTGTTCTATTTAAAATAGTATGTTAGTATAGTGATATAGTATAGAGTATTAAAAAGAGGAACAGTCGTGGATAATTTAGGACCTGATATTTTTGGAAGAACAGATATTGAAAGTATTCAATCATCTGATAATTACGCACAAACTCCGACACAGAGTGCAAACCCTGCAAAGATTAAAGTAATCGGTGTCGGCGGTGGCGGCGGAAATGCTGTTAACAGAATGATTAAAAACGGTTTAACAGGTGTAGAATTTTGGTTAATGAACACCGACTTGCAGATTTTGAATATTTCTCCCTGCAAGAACAGAATACAACTCGGTGCAAAATTAACAAACGGTCTCGGTGCAGGCGGTGAACCCCAAATCGGTGAAAAGGCTGCAGAAGAGGCACAACAGGAAATTACAAGCGCAATTGAAGGCGCAGATATGGTATTCGTAACAGCAGGTATGGGCGGTGGAACAGGGACAGGTGCGGCTCCTATCGTTGCTAAGATTGCCAAGGATTTGGGTATTCTTACAATAGGTGTTGTTACAAAACCGTTCTCTTTTGAAGGCAAGAGAAGACAAAACCAAGCACTTCAAGGTTTGGAAAAACTCAGAGAAGCGGTAGATGCTCTCATTGTTATTCCGAATGACAAACTTCTTGATGTTGTTGACAGACGCGTATCACTTCAGGAATCATTCCTCGTTGTTGACGAGGTTCTTATGAGAGGTGTTCAGGGTATTTCGGATATCATTACAATTCCGGGACTTATTAACGTAGACTTTGCTGATGTAAAATCAGTAATGGCTGCATCAGGTTCGGCTTTGATGGGTATCGGCAGAGGCTCAGGCGAAGGCAGAGCAATTGAAGCGGCTAAAATAGCCATCAATTCTCAACTTCTTGAAACATCTATCAACGGTGCGAGCGGTGTTATTGTTAA
>JAFXYU010000145.1 GCA_017541565.1 bacterium
GAAGAATGGCATCAACTTTCCGATAAAAATGCGGACTATAATTACTCGGTTAAACATTATTATTATGCGGACATATTTACGGGTGCAAAAAAACTGCTTTCTGATCCGCAGGTACAAATAGGTGATGTATTAAAAGAAATTCAATATCACGAAGATACCGCTCAAATATCATACGGAAGTGATGGTGTAACAGTAAAATATGTTATAGGCGGTGAAGAAGAAACTAAAAATTATAAAAAGATTACAAAATCGCAGGTTGATCATAATGCGGAATTAAAAAAATCTTTAGATGATTTTGCAACGGCAAAAAATCTGGCGATGAAAGACGGAATGCCGGAGGCTGATAATGTTTACGGTTATCTTGATGAAACATCAAATACATGGCATTTTTATCTTGCAAATATTAAAGAGGATGACTATAACCATATAACCCAAAGTATGGTAGATGCTGATGAAAATTTACAAGCATATTTGAGAGGTAACGGTTATCTTAATCCTGACGGAACTCTGAATGCAAATAATGTATATGGGCTTGCAACTGAAGAAGGTGATAAGGTTGTTTGGAATTTTATAACCGAAGGTGACGGTTCTGCTGACGTAGTTGTAAGATATTCCGGTGAGTCTGTTGATGAAAAAGATTATTCAATGGCATATAACGTTCCTTCGTATGTAGGAAACTCAAGATTAACAGAACTCAGTGAACTTATTGTAAACGATGATGTGGATCAGGTGGCTGATTTGGCACAGATTTTGAGGGATTGTCCGGATTCTTCCGTTAACAAGTATTTGAGTTTTGACAGTGCAACAGGAAACTTAGTATATTCGGGAAGCGGAATTTATACTTTTGATATTAACGGAAAAACATACTATACGACGGAAGCAGATTTGGGAAACAGTGCAGGAAAGCCTTATGATAAAAATAAACCTATTGATGCACAGGCAAAACTTGCTTATTATAATGCTTCATATATTACTCAAAAAATCGAAGAAACAAACAACGCACTTCTCGAGACGGATGGAGAAGGAAGGTTTAAGTCGGTTAAATTCGATAATGACAGTATTGTCTACAGTCTTAATGTAGAAACGGTTACAAATGATGCCGCATACGAAGATGCTATGAATAAGTATCTTCATAAAAAAGCACAGTATGAAAAAACGATTGCTGATATTAATGCTAAAACTTCTATTATTCAAAAAGAAGACAGAACACTGGAATTAAGGCTTAAACAACTCGATACCGAACAGCATGCACTTGCAACAGAAATGGATGCGGTTAAGAAGGTTATCAAAGACAACGTTGAAAAGACATTTAAGACATTTAGCGATTAGTATAATTTTTGAAATAACAAAACGGGCGGACATTTTGTCCGCCCGTTTTGTTAAAATCTATAAATTTGCCTCTTCTTCAGTTTGTTCTGTTATTTCGTTTTCTTGTGAGGTGGAATTCATTTCGTCAGGAGTAGAAACATTTGATTTTTTCTTCCTCTTTTTCGGTTTTATTTCTGTCCCTTCGGAGGCTTCTATTTCTTCGGTTTCTTCGGAAATTTCTTCCCCTTCGCCGTCGTCCTCAATTTCATCATCTTCATCGCTATCGTCTTCCGACTCGTCCTCGGTATCTTCATCTGTTTCATCCGAGTCAATAGTTTCTTCAAGTAATGCTTCTTTGTGTGCCTGAATAGCAGCCTCAATTTCGTCCTCGTCTTTAGCGCGAATTACCGGAATTGAAAGCATAAGAGCGACTTGATCGCCTTCCTGTTCAAAATTGAGTTCCAGAAGTTCTTTATCAAGTTCTACATAACGAGACAGCAAATCGATGAGTTCGCTTCTCATTTGTTCCAAAATCTTAGGAGTAAGGTTTGTTCTGTCCTGCATCAAAACAAGTTTAAGCCTGTTTGTTGCAACGGATTTTGAAGCCTCTTCTCCCTGTTCTTCTTGTGGTCTGAAAAATCTTGCCACTGTATTATATATATCAGAGAAAAGTCCCATTCTACACCTTCACTTTCAATTTGGAAATGGCATTTTTGAGTTTTGCCATAAATCCTTTTGGTTCGTCCAAATTCAGGAACGGAACTTCTTCACCCAAAATTCGTTGTGCGACATTTCTGTACGCTTTACCGGCAAGGGCATTTTCATCATTTACAATTGGTTCACCTTTGTTTGTTGAAGTGATAATGCCTGTATCCTCAGGTATTATACCGAGAAGCGGAATTTCAAGAATACCGACAACATCATCAACGCTCATCATTTCATTAGATTTAATCAAATTCGGGCGAACTCTGTTCAAAAGAAGTTTTGTACTGTTTATATCTTCTTTTGTATTTAATAAGCCGATAATTCTGTCTGCATCACGAATTGCTGACATTTCAGGGGTTGTAACAACGATTGCTTCTGATGCGCCCGCAACTGCGTTTTGGAATCCTTGTTCAATACCTGCAGGGCAGTCAACAAGAACAAAATCATTCTTTTCTTTGAGTTTGTCGCAGATATCTTTTAGTTGCTCCGCGTTAACAGCGGTTTTATCCCTTGTCTGTGCAGCCGCCAAAAGCGAAAGGTTAGGATTCTTTTTGTCCTTCACAAGCGCTTGTTTGAGTTTGCAGCGTTCTTCAATTACGTCAACGATTGTGTATACAATTCTGTTTTCGAGACCCAGAAGCAAATCAAGGTTTCTCAAACCCAGATCTGTATCAATAAGAACAACTTTATAGCCGTTTTTAGCCAACGCTGTTCCAATGTTTGCACTTGTTGTTGTTTTACCTACTCCGCCTTTTCCGGATGTTATAACTATTACTCGGCCAGTCATTAATTTCTCCTTAACTTCTTATAAATTACTATTTTACCGTCTTCAATCTGAGCCTCCTCAGGGGTAAACTCATTTGTTTTTTGTACATAAGGAACATTCATAGTGTCATTTCTTCTTGCGTACAAACCAGCAATTCTTAATTGAATTGCATTCAATTTTAAAGCTCTGACTTTGGATGTGATATTTCCTTCACTTCCGGCATGAGCAATTCCGCCTAAAATACCCCAAACCGTTATATCTCCGGTTGCAATAATTTCGCTTCCGGGGTGAGCATCACCTATTATAAAGATGTTTCCGTTGTAATTGACTGTTTGTCCGGAACGCAGTGTTTGGTTTAAGTACAATGTCGGAAGTTGTGCATTGTCGGATGAATTTTCTTCAATACCTTCCGGCAGAACATTTCCTGTATCCAAAAGAATATATTTGCTATTTTCTTCCGTGGGAAGCAGTCCTTCTTGTGCGGCAAAAGAGCCGAAATCCGAACTGTTAAAAGTTTCGCTCGGGATAACCTCGGAAATTTCCTGAGTTGACATTTCGTCATAAATATCTTCAATTCCTTCCGCAGTTTCAATAGTTCCGGTCGGAAGTTCAATCTCGGGAGTAATTTCTACCGTACGATTTTCTTCGTTGTTATATTCGCCGGTTCCTTCCGTCGCTGTTTCTTCTGAAACATTTTCATTAAGATTCTGCTGAATATCCTGTTCACTCACTTTTGAAATGACGATTCCCAAACTTACCGCAGATGCTTCTGTTTGCTCGGAAGATGTATCTACAAATGCAATAGATGCATCTTTTGATTCAATCAATGCTTTGATGCTTAACAACTGTGATTGTTTTAAATCTAATGAGCCTAATTTAAGACATACATTTTTTCTTCTTACGTCGGGATGCTCAATGATTGAGTTAAGTTCGCTTACAAGTTGTGTTGTATTTTGAGCGGCACTTAAATCAATAATAAACCCGTTCTCTACTAAACCTTTTTCCATTAACATATAATAATTCCCAAATAATCTGTGACATAGAATAGAATAGCCTAAAAAACTTCTCAATTCAATAAAGTATGTAATATTGTAAAGAAAAATAAAGAGAAATGAGGATTTTGGTTTATGTTAAAATAGTTTTATGGGCTACAGAAACAATGTAAGAAACTTTTGTATAATTGCACATATAGATCACGGCAAATCTACTCTTGCTGACAGGCTTCTTGAAGCAACCGGTACAATTGCGCCAAGGGATATGCAAGCGCAGTTACTGGACACTATGGACATTGAGCGTGAGCGCGGCATTACCATAAAATTGAATGCGGCGAGAATGAATTATACCTCCAAAAGCGGTGAAAAATTTGTTTTTAATTTAATTGATACTCCGGGGCATGTTGATTTTTCTTATGAAGTTTCACGTTCACTTGCGGCATGTGAAGGTGCTTTGCTTATAGTAGATGCAACTCAGGGTGTTGAGGCCCAGACTTTAGCGAATGTTTATATGGCAATAGAGCAGAATTTGGAAATAATTCCGGTGATTAATAAAATTGATTTACCTTCTGCTGATGTTGACAGAGTAAAACAGGAAATTGAAGATATACTGGGAATAGATACTTCTATGGCAATTCCTGTTAGTGCAAAAACGGGTGAAGGTATTGATAAAGTATTGGAAGCCATAGTTGATTTTGTTCCTCCTCCTCAGGATACGACGGATAGACCTTTGAGGGCATTGGTATTTGATAGTGCGTATGATTCATACTTGGGGACACTATGTTTCTTTAAGATTATGGATGGCAAGATGAAGCTTGGGGATAAAGTAAAATTTATGGCATCCGAAAAAGAATACGATATTGTTGAACTAGGTTATCTTACGCCGAACAGAGTACAGGTTGACGAACTTGTTTGCGGTGATGTAGGATATTTCGCCGGTTCTATAAAAGAGATTACAAGGTTTGTGGGTGATACCGTTACACATGTGGAAAATCCCGCAACAGAGCCTTTACCCGGATATAAGGAAGCGTTACCTATGGTGTTCTCCGGCATGTATCCTGTCGATAACGAGGACTATCATGAACTCAAAGAGGCGCTTGAAAAATTAAAACTTTCTGACAGTTCAATCACATTTGAACCGGAAACTTCATCTGCTCTGGGTTTTGGATTTAGATGCGGATTTTTAGGAATGCTTCACATGGAGATTGCTCAAGAAAGACTTGAAAGAGAGTATGATCTTTCAATAGTAACGACAGCACCTTCCGTTATTTACAAAGTTCATAAGACAAATGGTGAAGTCGTTGAAATTGACAACCCTGCAAACCTTCCGGCAGCGCAATACAGGGACTATATAGAAGAGCCGTATGTTAAGGTTTCAATTATAACTCCTAACGAATTTGTCGGAACATTGATGGATTTGGCTCAGACCAAAAGAGGAATTTTTGTAAATATGAATTATTTGGACAAAGTCAGGGTGGATTTAATATATGAAATTCCTTTGAGTGAAGTAATTACGGATTTTTATGATCAATTAAAATCCCGTTCAAAAGGATATGCAAGTTTAGATTATGAATTTTGCGATTATAAACGCTCAAAATTGGTTAAACTGGATGTTATGCTGGCAGGCGAAGTTGTTGACGCACTTTCCGTCATTTGTCACGAAGACAATGCCTATTATATAGGTCAGAAACTTACAGAAAAGTTAAAAACAATTATTCCGAGGCAGATGTTTGAAGTTCCCATACAAGCGGCAATCGGCGGAAGAGTAATTGCAAGAACTAATATTAAAGCACTAAGAAAAAGCGTTTTGGATAAATGTTACGGCGGTGATATTACCAGAAAACGTAAACTGTTGGAAAAACAAAAACGCGGTAAAAAACGTATGAAAGCAATCGGTCGGGTAGAAGTTCCGCAAGAAGCATTTATGGCTGTTTTGAGTTTGGAAGAAGAATAGATGTATTATTTTGAAGAATATAAAGGCAAAAACATTCTGAGAAGTGATTATATACAGGAAGTTAATGCTTTTTTTACGACAAGGCAAGGTTTTGATTTTGATTTGGAAAAAGCACGGCGCGTTGTTTCACCGACTCAAACACACACATCGAATGTTCAAATTGTAGATGACAGAACCGAATATCCCGATACTGACGGACTTATTACTGATTTAAAAGATTGTTTGGTGTATTTGAGATTTGCCGATTGCACACCGTTAATATTCTACGATAATGTTAAAAAAGTCGGAGCAATATCTCACGCCGGTTGGCGCGGAACAGCCGATAAAATTGGGGTGAAAACCGTGGATAAAATGACGGTAAATTATGGTTCAAAACCAAAAGACATTACAGTTTTAATCGGACCGGCAATTTCTGTATGTTGTTATGAAGTAGGTGATGACGTTAAAGAGAAATTGCTATCGACAGTAAGTGATCAAACCGGACTCACCAACGGAATGAATGTAGATTTGAAAAATATAAATGCGCGGCAGTTGGAAGAAAAAGGTGTTAAAAAAATTGATATTTGTCCGTATTGTACCTGTTGTAATAACGATTTATTCTTTTCATACAGAAAAGAAAACGGAACAAAAGAACGTCACTATGCAGTTTTAAAACTTTAAGCTCTTAATTTTTCGGCTTCAGCTTTGGCAGCAGCCTCAGCTTTACGTTTTTTATCAAGTTTGTTTGTAATATAGATATTCAGGTTAGGAATACCCAAACCGAGAACAAGACCTGAGAATAAGTATCCGGCAACTTGTGCACCATTTAGTACATTTAAGTGTTTTCTTGTTGCTTTTCTTACCGCATCGGTAATCTTAGGATTATTCTTGAGTTCTTTGAGCATTTCTTTAAAGGATTTGGCAACCAATTTGCCGTCAACAGTCTTGGTTGTTTCAACACCGTGTTCCTGAAGGGTTTTTACCAGAATTTCATCTCTTGTTTTGAGTGAGGAATAGAACATCTTCTTAAAGTAATTTGCGTTTTCTGTGCCCTTCTTGTAGTTTATTACTTTCTTATCAAATTTTGCAGCAGTCATTCTGTTAACTATGTCACCCAAAACGAGCCAGCTCAGATATCCCAGAGTGTCTTTTGTAAGTACTTCTCTGAGTTCATCTTTGTCACGGGCTGAGAATATACGCGAAATTATGGTAATGCCGTACAAACCTTTTAACTGATTGATGGTCGGCATTTTACCCGTGAATGCCATTTTTTCCATAAATTTCTTCGGAGTAAACTTCCACGGTGTAATGTTAAGCGTGCTTAGTATCATACTGAAGAAACCTAAACTGCTCAAAGTTTTTAATCCCTTGAAGCCTGCCGAATTGTCTTTGGAACGTCCTTCTACTCCGACAAAACCGTCAGTTCCTGTTTTAGTTTTGTGAGATACATGTTGATAGGCTGAACGGAAAGTCCGATTGCGGATACCATTGCAAAACCAAGCAATGTACGGGCTTTCATAAACTTAGATAAGCCTTTTATAAAGGAATTTTCATTAACTGCTTTTCCGTTTTTGATTTGAGAATCAAACGCGTTTTTAACTTTATCTTTATTGAACGAGCCGGTTACGACAAAAATATCATTTAATAAAGATTTGAGATTTGTTTCACTTACGATTTTCTTGTCAGTTGATTCAATAATATATTTTGATTGAGCGCCTGTATCGCCCATCATTATATTCATAATGGCGCTTCTGAGAGTTTTACTTGAATCCTTTGTCCATACGTCAAGTGTTACGTCGCTGTCTTTTTGCAGAGCCGTATCTAACAGTTCGGCTACTTTGTTAACTGTTTTTTCGGAAAGTTTAACATAACCCTGAGCATCGGAATTAGCGGCAGTAGGATTGTATGCTTTAACTGAAGACAGAGTTTCTTTTAGGTAATCAATCTGCTTAGTATTATTTTTAACTTGATTTGCACGGTTCTGAGCAAGTATTTTTATTGTGTCGGGTGCTGCAAATATCTTGTTTACGTTAAAGCCAAAGTCTTTGTTCATTGAGTAAGCAAGCATTACACCGGCAAAGGCGCCAAATAAACCTATGATACTGTCGTTTACAGTACCCATTATTTCACGTCTGAAAGTCTCAAGACCGGCTGCCGGACCGCGCTTAATTGTGTCGCTGGCGGTTCTTGGCGCAACCATGGAACATAAATCTACACCGTTTGCTCCGATTGCTTGATTGGTAGCTAAATAGCGCAATGTCGTATCAACCGCCCCTTTAAATTGCGGTTTGTTATCAAATTTTATTTGGTTTTGTTGTTGTAGTTGTTGTACTTTCATAGTGCTATTTACGCTGATTGTTTCATTGATCTGAATCCTGCCGTTAACTTCTTGTAATCCACATTCAAAGGAGTAACGGATTCTTCGTTTGTTTCTTTTTTAGAAGATTGTGCTTTTTGTTGAGCCATTTTTAAGGCTTGTTCATGTTTTTTCTTAGTGTTTCGGCGAGTGAAAATCGGAATGATAATCCCTAACAGTGCTAATGATACACCAATATTGGTGTACTGGCAACCTGCCCTTAGGTTAGTTGCACGTTTAAGTTCTTTTTCAATAATCTTAGCCTGTTCTTCCGTCGGTTTTGCGCCTTTGAGCATTTCCTTTGTTTTACTGATAACTTCTTCCGACGATTTGATATTTACATCTTTAACCCAGTGGATAAATCTTTCAAATATGTTTTCATTTCCTTTTAACGGTTTTGTGTCATTAAGCAGGCTTACTCCGGTTTTCTTTTGAAGGTAAGTTGCCATTCCCTTTGCTGCATAATCACCGAAGAAATATAAACCGCAGAAGGTTGCTATATCCCTGATTGTAGATTCCGCAAGTTCATTTTTATCTTCGGCTGCTGACATACGGGAAGCAAAAGTTGAGGTTGAAATGATTCTTGCCTGATCCATGGTCGGGAATTTGCCCTTAAATTCAAGCATATTCATGCTTGGCATTTTCATCATTGAAAGAAGTGATACACCAATCATTGATGAGATAGAAATGATTTTCTGTTTAAGCAGTCCCTCTTTTGCCTTTGGAGATTCTTCAATGTTTTCTCCCTTGCCGAAGTCTTCATAAATAGGAGCGCCTTTTACACCGGATACCTTGCTTGTAATCCAACGGTTAATATATTGCATAGAAATTGCCAACGGGAGTACAACTGAAAGTCCCAAAAGACTCTTTGTAAGAACAAGTTTTTTACCCTGTTTTGCGAATTGTTCTATTGTTGTTCCCTCAGGTGCTCTTTGAAATTCGCGGAAGAATTTAACCGAATCGGAAAGCAGTGATTTAACAGAGGATGCTTTAACCTCTTTCTCGCCAACGATTTTTATGTTTTCAGAAATATGAGTTTTTGCTACTATTTTGTCAGCGATTTCGGAAACTTCTTTTCCGTTTTCGCTTTTGCGTGAAATTTCAGACAGTTTTCTGGCATATTTACTAAGTTCACCTTCAGATAACGCATCCTTGAAAAGAATAGTTTTATCTCTGTCAACGCCTTGAATATTGCTAAGAACATTCTTCATTGATTCAAAAACTTTGTCTTCAGATTTTGCGCTTGCGTAATATTCAGCTGTTTTGTCTATCAAAGATCTGTCAGCCCAGCAAGATGATAAGTTTGTGCCTTTTGGCATGATTAATGAATTGACACACAAAGCGATACCATAAGTGATTGCACTCGGTATCATGCAGTTTACGACAAGACCGGAGGACTCTCTTCTAAAGGCTTCAAAGCCTGCAAACCAGTTTGTTAAACTCTCTACGATTGTTCTCGGAAGAATGGCAGAAAGCATATCAATAACGGCAACATTGACCATCGGCATTCTTTCGCATGCCTGAATCCCCGCAAGTGCCAGTGATCCGAGACCTTTAAAGTTCGGATTTGATTTGTTCCCTTTGTTACTATTGTTGCGGGATTTTATGCTATTTTGCTCGGTAATGTCTTCTAAACTGATTTTGCTTATCATACACATATCTTCTACACGCTGATTATAACAGCACATATATATATTTAAAAGCACGGCAAAATGAAAATTGCCCTATTTCTTCAAAATGTTAAGGAAATGTAAAGACGAATTTTTGAATATTTTTTTCACAATAAGAAACTATTTAAAATTTTTCTTCAAATTTTGAAAATATTTTTTTGTTTAAAAACTAAGACTTCTTAAAATCATATTTTTAATCTCAAAATTTTTTGTAAATTTTTGTAACAATTTTTGCCTTAATATTTGGTTTTTACTCTGTTTGTAAATTTTTCTTAAAATTTAGTCAATTTTTCGGGAGAGAAATACTTAATTAATACAAGGGATATTAAGGAGAAATTTTATGGGAGCATTTGATATACCAAAAGTTAGCAATACTGTTTCTGTTATGCCGCAGGATGACGTTGCAGCGAAGAAGAAAAAGAAGAAAAAAGCACAGGCTTCTGACTTAAAACCTGCAATTATAGATGCAAAAATACCTGCTGATCCAATGGTAAATATGAGAGTTAAATACAGTTATTTAAAAGCGGGCAATCCGTTGAACAGTTCTTATAAATCTGTATTTTCATCTTCATCCGATTCATCAGAAAATTCTGACGGGGTATCTTCCGGCGGTAGTTCTTCAGCAGAAATTATCGCAAACGAAATGGACAACATGGCTCAGGATGATATAAATGCTAAAATAATCGCATTTGAGGCTGAAAAAGGTATTCATGGACAAGCAATGTCTGATAATAGGTTTGAGTGTGTCGGCGGGAATGTTTCGACAAGCGGATTTGCTACATCAAACGAAGTTGACATGACGTATGGTAAGGGCGATACAAATACGCAGATTTCAGTGTGTTCGGATTTAGAATATCTCCATCAAAAATCCTATTCATCAGAGATGCCTTATGAGGATACGACAAATAGTGCAAGGACGAGGTCATCAGAACCCGAGCCGGAACCGGAACCTCCTACACCTCCGCCGCATAGTATGACTATTACTGATACAAAATCTTATGATGTTTTTGTCGGTCACAACAGACCGTTTGATATTAAAGGTATAAAAGGTACACTCGGTTTGGGCGGTGATTTCCATTATCACGACAGCGGCGATAATATATATGGAACCGTAAGAGCTGTAGTACAGCCTAAAAATGGTATCATTCGCTGTTCTTTTGACTCAACAAGGAGAAGTATTTTAAATTCGGCCGGTGGTCACGATACCACTATTGATAACAGATTCAGAGTTAAATTTTTAAATAACAAAGACAGTGTTGTTATGGAAAACGATTCTGAAAATTCAGGAGATGATAGTGGCAGCGGAACAGACCGTACAGAAGTCCGAGTTAAGAATAAAGGGGAATTTGAGTTTATTCTGGACGATAGTGAAATGGGGCTTAAATATTCTTATATTTTAAGAGATTACGGCGGAATTGATCCGTCGGGTAATTATAAGCGTTTTCGCATATATGGCGGAGTCGGTGCAACGGACGATACTTCTGAAGATAGAGATAAGGGAAAATTTATGGCAAATGCCCTGTGCAAATATGAGAATACTAAAACAAACGGCAATTATACAAACGCAGAACTGGATTTGGGATACAGCAGAACCGTTCAGAAGGGTACGCATCCGCAGGATATAGCATTCGGTAAAGCATTGTTCAGTGCAAAAAGAGGAAAACATACACTCACAAGTTCCGCAAATTATTTGTGGACCAATGATACAAAACTGGGATTCTTCAATGCTTCATATGGCTTTGATATTAATAAAAATGTAAATTTAGGTGCAACGGCATCCTATGTAAGCGGAAAACAATCCGGCATGGATGTAAATTATCAAAAAGTCGGTGCCAAAGTTACTTATAGTTTCTAATTAAATGTTATAGGCAATAAACTGGCATAATTCAATCAATTTTTCCGGACAGATTCCTATGACGAGTATTATTGCTGCCGATGTTACGAGTACGAATTTTTGAGAAAACAATGCTTTTAGTGTCGGAATTTCCGTATTTTTGTCACACTCTTCGAACAGCGGAACAAGGATTTTTAAGTAATAGAAAAGCGCTGCAACCGTAAGAAGCATAAGAGTAATGAGGAAAGGAACAAATATTAATCCGGATTTTGCAATCCCGCTAAACAAATATATTTTTGCAATGAAGCCGGAGGTAACAGGAATCCCTGCAAGGGCAAGAATTGATATTGCATAAGAAAAGGTCAGTCCGTGGTTTTTTGCGAAAAATCCTTTAAAATCTTCGGTGTGCATTGGTTTTTTGTCACCGTAGATGTTAAGGAATGCAAAAACACCTATATTCATAAATACATAACAAATAAGGTAAAAGAGAACCGTTGAAAGATTGTACACAGATACAAGACTGGCTGCAAGCAGGACGTAAGAAGCATTAGCAGAGGCTGAACATCCCAAAATAACTTTTACGTTGTTTTCTTTTATGGCATAGGTATTTGCCCAGAATGCTGTTATAAGACTAAAGAGTGCAATCACAAAAGTTAATTCAAAACTGCTTCCAAGCGGAAATACGAGGAGTCTGGCTATAATGCCGAACAGAGCAAGTTTCGGTATTGTTGATAAAAACGCCAAAACAGATGTTTCACAACCTTTATAAACATCGATAATCCAGTTTGCAAACGGAAAAATTGCGAGTTTTGATATGAGTCCGAGAACAATAAGTATTGATGATACCGAGTACATTAAAGAAAACTCTTCATTTGCGACTTTTTCGTATATGGCTGAAAAGTTTATTGAGCCTGTTATTCCGTAAAGGTATGAAACTCCGAATAGAAACACTCCAGTTGAGACGGCAGATGTTATCAGGTATTTGAAACTTGCTTCTTTGGAGGGATATCCTTTCGCAGATGCTATAAGGTAATATGTTGAAAAACCGAGCAGTTCCATTGAAACAAAGAGTGTAAGAAAATCATTTGCCGAAACGACATTCATTGCGCCCAGAATTGCAGCAAGAAGAATTGCGTAAAAAGTGTATGCATTTCTTTTTATGGAATAGATAAGTGTTCGGTTCAAAATTGCAACCAGAAATCCGCAAATAAGAATTATGAAATCGAATAACAGAGTGTAAGTGTCGGACATAACAGAATTTTTAAAACCGAAATATTGTGGCTCCATCTGAACGGTTGATAAAAGTGCAATTGTTACATAAATACCAATAATAGCCGTCGGTCTTGAGTATTTAAACATTCTTATCGGAAGTATCATTCCCATCAAAAACAGTATAATAATAAATCCACCGAGTGCTATATGCGGTAACAGTATGTTAAAAATATCATTCAGCATTTTAGTTAAGTCCCATAATTATGTTTAATAAAGCATTCGGGTATAACCCAAAAATTATAAGTCCTGCGAGAACAGAAGCAAGTACAATGAATTCGTGTATAGAAATGTCGTTAACCGTTTCCGAAATGTCGGATTTAATTCCGTAAAAACTGTTGTGCAGGAATTTTAGCATATAACAAGAACAAAGAATTAAAAGCGGTAGTGACAGAATTGCGCATGCCTTTAATATAAATGAAAAGTCCGAATTTAGCGCTCCTATAATTGTAAGAATTTCACCTACAAACGGTGCAAACAGCGGGACTCCGATTGAAGCAAGAACTATCAGAACTGCAAAGCCAAATAATCTCGGCATTTTAGAGGCAATACCGGAAAGAGTATTTATATCTCTGTTTTTGTACCTGAGATAAACAATACCTGCAATCATAAACAGTCCGCAAGTTACGAGTGCGTGAGCCACCATATGGAAAACTGATGCCGTAAGCCCGATTTGGTTAAATGCGCATAAACCCAAAAGTACCAGTCCCATGTTTGAAATACTTGAATATGCGATTATTCTTTTTATGTCTGTTTGAGTGTAGCACACAAATGCGGTATATATAATGCTTATTACCGCAAAAATCGCGAGAATTGGTGCAATAAGTCTGAATGCGTCCGGCATGAGTTGGTAGTTAAACCTATATAGACCGTATCCGCCAGTTTTTAGCAAAATTCCCGCCAATACCATACTCACAGGAGTTGATGCATCCGTATGAGCGTCGGGAAGCCATGTGTGGAGCGGTACAAACGGAAGTTTTACACCAAATCCTACAAGCAGGCAAGCCATTATAAACAATTGTATTTTCATAGGAATACCTTGAACAAAAATCTCGGAGAAGTTAGCGGTAATGTTTCCGCTTGAAATTACATTGAAGTAATGTAACAGCAAAATTCCTAGCAGCATAAACATGCTTCCGGTAAATGTGAAGAGAATGAATTTAATTGCGGATTTTTTAGGATTTCCTTCAAACTCGTTTCCTGTTACATTGGAGAAATTTCCTCCGATAAGGAAATATGCCGGAATCATCTCTAATTCCCAGAAAAGGAAGAAGAGGAACATATCTCCGGAGGTGAAAATTCCGAGAATTGCGGACATTAAAAGCATCTGCATTGAATAATAGAACTTGTGATGTTTTCTTATGTTGAATTTGCTTGAAATAATCGATATTAAGAATACAAAAGAAGTCAGGGCTGACAAAATCATGGAAATTGCATCAATCTTGAATACAAATTTTATTCCGAGCGATTGAATCCAATCCATTCCGAAAAAATGTAATTCACTAACATATGGATTTTCGGGATTAAAGAATCCCAGCATCAAAATCGTGTAGAGAAAATGAAATGCGCAAAATCCTTTGGCAAACCTTCTTACCACTATTTCGTTAGATGTAAAAAGAGGTGAAATGATAAGTAGTGAAACTATCATTGGTAAAAATACAAGAATAGGTGGTGATAATAATATATTCAAAATTAATTTCCTCCCGTAAATTTTGCGCAGATGAAGACGTATCCGACAGTTACTATTATTAAAGTTGTTGTTATAAGAATCATGGCATACCCATTATATGCCTGAACATTTCCTTTTTGTAATACGGAATCTTTTTTAGAAACGGATTTAAACCAATTTGTGAGCCTTAAAACCGATTTATCCATTATGCCGACTTCCATAAAACCTGCTATTTTGACTAAAATATTAAAGGTTTTTGTTACTAATTTGTAATTACAGAAAATATTATGCTCAATTCTGTTTAAGAGAATTGCGAATAGTTCATAAAGTTTAGGTGTTAATTTATAACCGACAAATTCCGCTATTTTCGGAACTGTTTGGATTTTTGTTAAAAGGTTAAATTTATACAAAATTAAAACGGTAATAATGGCGATTATTGATGATATAAAAGGATAACAAAGTTTGTAATCCGGATTTCTCAAAACAATGTATAAAGCAATATTCATTCCTAGTAGAATGAGGGCTGAGAATGTTTCTAATTTTTTTGTTTTTACAAATTCTGAGTTCTTGTGTATCAAACAGGCAAGTCTTGCGATGTAAAAAGCTGAAAAGAAAGTTGAAAACAGGAACACATATTTTAGTATTCGGTGAGTTAAACTGTAGTAAAAATAATCTTTTGCAGGGAATCCTGCAAATATTATTCCGGCAAGACTTAATCCGCCCAAAACAAATATTAAAAACGTAAATTTTGAAGTTTTATCATCTTTAGGAAGACATAAAAACAGCATAGATTTAATAAAGGCGTGAGCAGCAAGCAGCATAATTGCAATTTTTATATTTCCAAGTCCTATTGCGGTGAAAACAAGTCCGAGATTAGCAGAAGTGGAATAAGCGAGAATTTTTTTCGGATGAGTTTCTATGGACGCCAATATCGGACAGATAATGACTGTTATTATTCCGAACAACAGAATAAGTTTTAATAAAATCGAATGGAGCGAGTAAAACGGCATCATTCTAACTGTTAAATAAATTCCTGCCGTTACCATAGTTGCCGAATGCAATAACGCACTGACAGGTGTTTTTGCTTCCATAGCATCCTGTAGCCAAATGTGGAACGGGTATTGTGCGGATTTGACTACGGAGGACAATATAAACAAACCGCATATAATCAAGAATGCCGATGTAGAAGTGTATCCTGCAAGAAGTGTTGATATTGCATTGAAATCAGGAATTGATAAAGTTACGAAAGATAAATTGCCGGAATAATTGTATATTATGTAAGTTGTAAAAATAATTGCGGAAATTAATGCCGTATCGCCAATACGATTAACAAGAAAAACTTTTTTTGAAGCATCAGAGTTTTGTATTTTTGAATAGTCAAAGCCTATAAGGAGATACGAAACAACTCCTATGAGTTCCCAAAAAACGTACATCTGATATAGATTTGGGCTGAACACAAGAGCGGCCATAGAAAAATTAAAGAAATTTAGCAAGGCAAAAAATCTGTATTTTTTTTCTTCGTTTTTCATGTATGAAACAGAAAATAATTGTATGCAGAAACTGATGCTGAACAAAAGAAATGCAAATATTAATGCCAACTTATCTGCATAGATTCCGGCGGATAAAGAAAAATCTTTTATTCTTAAAAAAGGAATACTCCATTCAAAAGCATAATGAACATACTTTAGTCCGATAAGTGAAATTCCCGCTCCGTAAAGCGAACCCAAAATAGTCAGAGCGTATACAATAAATTTATTTACATAAACGCTGAAAAACCTTCCGCCCATAATTATCAGAAATATCCAAAGCGGAATAAGAATTGCTAATAGTATGTTATCAATAATCAAGTTTTCCATTTTTTCTATAAATCACCGTATTTTTCAATGTTATCAGATTTTTTCTTTTGAAACATCAGGTAAAACAGATATAGCGCAATTGCTAATTCCACCGCTCCGATTCCTGTGTAAAAAAGTGTAAAAATATATCCGTCAAATTTTATACCGTCGCAAAATGTTGCAAAAGTTACGAAATTTATGTTTACGCCCAATAGCATAATTTCTATTGAGATAAGAACTTTTATAACGTTTTTAACCAAAATGGTTCCGATTAATCCGGCAAGGAACATAAATAAACCTATGGACAAATAATGGTAAATAGTAATTTCCATATTATGCTCCCTTCTTTCTGAACAGTGTTAATCCTGCAATTACAATTGTGAGCAGGAGTGACAAAAGTTCAAATGCCCAGACGTAATTTATAAATATTCCTGCTGCGAATGAAGAAATAACGTCATAAGGATTTATCTGAGACAGTTCAACAAAATTGAACACTTTTGGAAGTTTTGAGATTGAAAATATTATTGTGTCTACAAAAATAAATGCAAAAATCATTCCAAAGATTAAAGTTAAAAAACTTAGTTTTTCTATTTTTGTGCTGTCTTCGTTTTTTTGAGTAAACATTATGGAAAGACCGATTAGAACTGGAACGGCAAGTCCGTACACCGCAGCCTGAATAATAGCATTGTATTCCGAACCGAGCATATAAAAGAAAATTGCACCGGAAAAGAAAACCATAATTGAGGCAAGAAGCGAATATATAACATTTTTATTCATAAGTGTAATGAGTGTAAAAACCATTATCAAAAAAGATGCCGTATAGAAAATAATCGGATTATTAATCACGTTTGCCCCCTCGATATTTCAATTTTAAATCACTCTTATCCTCACATGCAAGTTCGTATTCTTTGGATAATTTTATTGCGGAAACCGGACAATAATACATACAGTTGCCGCAGAAAATACATTTTTCCAAATTAAATGTATACGAATTAACATTTCCGTTTTCGTTTTTTGTAAATTCAATTGCTCCTGCCGGACAAACTCTTTTACATATACCGCATCCGATGCATCCGTCGGTATATGGCTTTCCTCTGAAAGTACTATTCATTCGGCGCTTCTTTTCCGGATATTCCAAAGTTACGCGTTTCTTGAATAAATGTTTAAATACAGTTAAATGTCCGTCAATAAGCGCCCAGAGTTCTTTTATCATAATATACCTCCGAGTTTGCAAATTACAACAATAAACAGGTTTAGTATTGAAAGCGGAAGCAGCCATACCCAAGAAAATTTTAATAAATCAAAAGATGCAAGTCTCGGTAAAGTTGCCCGTATCCAAATCATAAAGAATATTATTAATCCTGTTTTTAGGAATAACCATATAACTTGTTCAAAATAAACCAAAGTGTTTGCGAGTTTTGTACTTA
>JAFXYU010000146.1 GCA_017541565.1 bacterium
GATATTAAGATTTAAAATTTCGTTTTTATAGCCCTCCGGCGGCGGATTATACTTGGGCGTTGACATTACCGCCGCATATACGGCATCATTAAGTGTTATATTCAATGACTGTTTTGCAAAATAACGATTCACAAGTTTTCCTGTTGAATCAATTTTAAATGCAACAGTGCAATTACCGTCGCCTACGACACGAGTAAAATCGATTTTTCGCCCGATTGTGTTTCTTAATCCCGCTTTATAGTTTACAAATTCCTGTTTTAATTTGGCTGATTTTTGCGCCTCAGCCGCTTTTTTTGCAGCCTCCTCTGCCGCAATTTCCGCTGCGGTTTTTTGAGATTTTGTGACTGTTGCAGGCTGAACAGTCGGCTGAGCAGCGGGTTGAACCGCTGTCGGTTGGGTTGTCTTTGGTTTTTGTGTTGTTGTATTTGTTACTGTTTTTTGTGTTTGTGATTTTTGCGTTTGTGTTTTGGTTGTACGGCTTACATTTGTTTTTGCAGCAGGCTTTATTGCAGCAGTCTGAGGAGTTTTATTAACTTTGACTGTTGTTTGAACCGGCTTCTTATTAACAATCGGAGTTGCTATTTTCTGTATAATATTTTCCTCTTTTTGTTCCTCTTTTTTAGGTTCTGTTTTTACTTCAACCTTAGGAGTCGCATTATTCCAAAATGAATCTATCGCCGGAATATTTTTTGCAATTTTAGTGTCTCTGACTTCCGCTACATTTTTTACCTCTGTATCTTCTATGTTCCACACAAAAAATATTACATATACGGACAAAAACACGCACACTAAAAATATCAGCCCGGAAATAGGATCTATTGAACTCATAAATCTTGAAATTTCAGGATATCTTTGGGAAAAACTTTTTTTCGGTTTAATTTCGGTTTTAATTTTTACCTTTTCTGCTTGTTTTGCCGGAATTATGACAGGCTCTGTTTTTTGAGGAACTTCCGCTTTTTGCGCGGCAAATTCTTCAAACTCATCATTCCCGCAATCACAAAAATCGGGTTTTACTTCATATTCACATCCGCATTCTTTACATCTGTACATTCTTATATTCCTGTTAACTTAATTTTTCCATCAATTGTTCAAACTCAGGAAACGAAATTTTTGTCCACTCAAAACCATTTATTGCAATTTCGTTTTCGCTGACTAGTCCGGCTACATAAAAACTCATCGCAAGTCTGTGATCGTGATAGGATTCCAATTCCGAACCACCTTTTAATCTTTTCTTACCATCTATTATAAATCCGTCTTCACGTTCTTCAATATCTACACCTATTTTTCTGAGTTCATCCGTAAGACATTTTATTCTGTCAGACTCCTTGTTCCTCAAATCCTGAGCATCTTTCACAACAGTTTCACCTTCTGCCTGAGAAGCCAGAACGGCAATTACCGGAAGTTCGTCTATAAGTCTGGGGATATCTTCACCTTCAATAGTACAAGATTTTAAAAATTCTGTATACTTAACCCTGATATCCGCACACAATTCACCGGACACAATGCGTTCATTAAGTATCTCAACATTGCCGTTCATTCTTCTTACAACATCAATTATTCCTGAACGTGTAGAATTAAATCCGACGTTTTTTATAACAAAATCAGAATTCGGAACAATTAAACCTGCGACAATAAAGAATGCCGCAGAAGAAATATCACCTACAACATAAATATCTTTTGCTTCAAGTTCTGAGGAAGAAATTGTAACGCTATTCCCGTCGACTTTAATGTCAGCGCCTAAATAATCCAACATTAATTCTGTATGATTTCTTGAAACATAAGGTTCCGTAAATACCGTTTCACCCTCTGCATTTAATCCTGCAAGCAAAATACAGGACTTGACCTGCGCGCTTGAAAGTTTTGAAGAATAATTAATTCCATGCAACGGCTGACCTTTTATGTAAAGCGGAGCGTGGCTATCTGTTGACTCTATTTTTGCACCCATTAAAGTAAGAGGTTCAATAACTCTTTTCATCGGTCTCTTGGAAAGACTTTCATCACCGGTAAGAGTTGAATCAAAATTTTGTCCCGCCAATATTCCGGATACCAAACGCATGGTCGTACCCGAGTTTCCGCAGGAATAGATATTATTCGAACCCGGTATCAGTGTACCTTCGGATTTAATTTTTAAAGTCTTTTCATCCGTAAAATCTATATTTACACCAAGTTGTTTAAAAAGATTGAGAGTTGAATGACAGTCTGCACCGCTTGAAAAATTTTTTACTGTGCATTCACCTTTTGCTAAAGATGAAAACATAACAGCTCTGTGAGAAATTGATTTATCCGAAGGTATAGTTATTTCACCAGTTAAACCTTTGTTACATTTTAAAACTCTTTTTATCATTACTAAATTGTAACATATAAAAAGCCCTTATATTAATATTTGTAACAAAAGTCAAAAATTTTCTAAAGTTTTTGAAAATTTTGTCGATAAATTTATTATCGGATGAAGGCAGGATGTGTAATGTCAGTCAACAAAGTTGAAAATATTAATATGTTCACAGGAGGTTGTATCTCTGTAATTGACAGGGAAGAAAAGGAAATTCTTCGCAGACTCCTCATGTACGGTATTGTCGGCACGGGAAACAAAACCATTGATAAACATATGCTCCACGAAATCGAATTAAGGGAAGCGAAGAAAGAAGATACCGCATCCTCTAAATTCTTAACCGTTACAAAAAGCGAACAGGAAAATTTCCAGCAAAAAAAGAAGGATGAGAGAGTTGAAACTAACCCGAAAGCATATCCCGACACAACAAAAGGCGCAGAAATTTTAGGCGAACAAATCTATCTTGCAATACAAATGAAAAAAAATTGCGAAGAAAAATAAAAAAATCAAAAAATCAAAATTTTCATTTAACTATTTCAAAAATGGCTTTACATTTTTCAAAAACAGACTTCGCATCCTTTAAGAAAAGCATGTTAGGACCGTCACAAAGCGCCTTATCAGGATTCGGATGAACCTCAAAAAACAGAACATCCGCACCTGCCGCCATAGCACATCTTGCAAGTGTCGGAACAAAACGCCTGTCACCACCTGTTGAATCACCGTTTGACCCTGGCATTTGAACACTATGCGTAGCATCAAATACAACCGGATATCCAAATTCTTTCATTATAGGAATTGCACGAAAATCCGAAACAAGATTGTTATACCCGAAAGACACACCTCTATCAGTAAGTAAAATTTTATTATTACCGCTGTCTTCAACCTTTTTAACAAGTGATTTCATTTGCTGAGGCGCTAAGAATTGTCCCTTTTTAATATTAACAATTCTACCGGTTTTTGCCGCCGCTACCAGTAAATCAGTCTGCCTGCATAAAAATGCGGGAATTTGCAAAATATCCGCAACCTCTGCTGCAATTGCCGCCTGTTCGGGAGTATGTATATCCGTAACAATAGGAACATCAAATTCCTTTTTTATTTGAGCCAAATACTCCAACCCTTTTTCCATTCCCAATCCGCGATATGAATTGATTGAAGAACGATTTGCCTTATCATAAGAACATTTAAACACATAATTTATACCGAGTTCCGCACATACTTTCTTTAAACCGTTCGCCGTTTCTCTCATTATATCCAACGATTCAACTGCACAAGGTCCGGCAAGAATTGTAAGTTTATCTCTGCCTATTTCAAAATCTCTCAGTTTTATACTCATACAGAACCTCTCAAAATATTACAACAGATTTACCATCCACATACCAATTATACCAAATAGTGTTAAGATTTTTGTAACAATATGTAAATATTTCAATGATTACTAACAAAATAATTATTCATAAGTGTTAATATGATTAGCAACAACTGGAGGAAGTATGGATTTTTCAGTAAATAACGTTTCATTCGGCAACAGATATTTGCGTGCAAAAAAGGGAAGCAATGTTCCTAAAACAATTATGAATGCACTGAGACAAAACAAAGCCATTGATGCATTTTTGCAGGAGGGAACTCCAAAAACAGCAAAAGAGAAATTACTGGATTTATTTAAGACTAACGAATATTTAGAGGTCGCTCTGGACAGAGGTGTTTTTGCAGAATATGATATTCTGCGCTTTGTGCATAAAAAAGGAGCAAAGAAAGTAATTAAAGATGGCGGACTTGAAGTAAATAAAATGGCAGTAGTCGGTCATAAAGATTATGTAATAGGATGCAGGTGGCTGCATAACGGAATAAATTATGATATAGCAGACCAAACATTTGTCAAACAAATTAAAGACATAAAAAGCATGGATGAAATACTCGGTAACGTTAAAAGAAGTACCTTTTAGCGCACACCCGTAATTTACCGCTTAAACTAACCTATGTCCCATCTTCCGCATGTTCCGCCCCAGCGTGCGATAATGTTTCCTTTTATATCACCTATTTTTTGGACATGACCAACAGGTTCGGAACCCTCTAAAATTGTTATGACTTCACAATTATTGGAACATCCCGTACATTGGCAAGTTACGGATTGAAAACTCATATTACCGACTTCCCAGCCTTTAAATTTGGTAGAGGTTTCGGTATATTGATGGTTTTCCATTGCCAGTAACGCCGCACCTATCGCGCCCATTGTCTGGTGATGATCAGGAACTACAACCTTTGCGTTTAAAGCCTCTTCAAAGGCCTTAACCATGCCGGTATTTGAAGCAACGCCGCCTTGGAATGAGAATGTCGGAAGAAGTTCTTTTCCCAAAGCCAAATTACTCAAATAATTTCTTACCAATGCTTGACAAAGTCCATATAATAAATCCTCTACGGGATAACCTAATTGTTGTTTGTGAATTAAATCAGATTCCGCAAAAACACCGCATCGCCCTGCTATACGCGCCGGATTTTCCGAACGGAGAGCGGTTTCACCAAATTTTTCAATCGGAACGTTAAGCCTTTGTGCCTGATGGTCAAGAAAACTTCCCGTACCTGCAGCACAAACAGTATTCATAGCAAAATCCGTTACAATACCGTCTCGGAGGATAATAATTTTACTGTCCTGCCCGCCGATTTCGAGAATTGTTTGGACACCGGGTATATATGTACTTGCAGCAACAGCATGCGCTGTAATTTCATTTTTTACAACATCAGCACCGACAAGCGCTCCGGCAAGATTTCTTCCGGATCCCGTTGTTCCTACACCTTGAACCGAATAATCACAAAGCGCCTGACCGATAATATGTCTTAGTCCGTCTTGAACGGCATCAACAGGCTTTCCTGCCGTTTTTAGCATATAAGAATCAATATATTTACCTTTTTCATCTACCAATGCAAGTTTTGTTGTAACAGAACCGACATCTATACCTAAATATACATTTAAACTCATCTTAATACCCTTTTCCCTTTTATAAGTTTTATATAACACAAACCTGAATAAAAGTATACGAGGATGACAAAATATATGTTTTAACAAAAGTTTACAGAATATCATTTATAAGTTTGATATTTCATTTTATTATGTGTATACTTATTAAGTGTAAATTTTACAATATAGGAAATAAAAATGGCGTTAAATTTTCAAGACTTAATTATTAATTTGTCACGTTTTTGGTCTGAATACGGCTGCGTTATTCAACAGCCTTATGATATTGAAAAAGGGGCTTCTACAATGAACCCGGCAACTTTTTTGAGAGCGTTGGGACCTGAACCTTGGCAAACTGCAATGGTAGAGCCATGCAGACGTCCGACAGATGCAAGATATGGTGAAAACCCAAACAGACTGGGACACTATTTTCAATATCAGGTTATTCTAAAGCCTTCTCCGGACAATGCTCAAGAGTTGTATTTAAAAAGTCTTGAGGCTATGGGAATTGACCTCAGCAAACACGATGTAAGATTTGTTGAAGACAACTGGGAATCTCCAACTCTCGGTGCCGCAGGTGTAGGCTGGGAAGTTTGGTTAGATGGCATGGAAATCACTCAATTTACATACTTCCAACAAGTCGGAGGCTTGGAAGTTAAACCTGTTGCTCTCGAAATCACTTATGGTTTGGAGAGAATTGCTATGTATATTCAAAATAAAGAATCCGTATTTGATATTATGTGGAATAATA
>JAFXYU010000147.1 GCA_017541565.1 bacterium
ACAGATTTATAATTTTGGCTTGTTTTTTCTCTTAAGCTGATAGTGGATAAATCTGTCTTATATAAAATCTTGGCAGAATCAGCGTTTATAAGTTTTTCTGTTTTATAAAATACGAGGTTGCCCTCTGCAATTTTGAAAATATAACCGTACTCTTCAGCGACACGTTTCAGGAATGTTAAATCCCTCTCGTGGTTTTGAGTTATCCTTTCAACTTTTATATTTTCAATATTTCCGACAAGTGTCAGGTTGTGCCGCTTTGCGACTTCGTTTGCAATTTGTTGCAAGGTTTTATTTTCGTATCCGATAGAGTTCTCTTGACGGAATGATTTTTTAATTCCTGTGGCAAGACCTTTAACGATAATTATGTCCGGCGGAGAGTTCAGTTCTATTTCGTCAATCTCAAATATTCCGCAGTTTAATAATTTCTCCCCTGCGTAACCGATAAATAGGCGGAGTGCATCACCTTTAGACGGTATCCAAGCACCGTTCCATAAACCTTCAGAGTTTTCAAAGGTGATTGTTATTTCATCTGACTGCCCATGTTCAAAATCAGAATATTCAATATTCAGGACATAATCGGATACATCCTGTGTAATATTTTTTTGATTATATTCTAATTTAAAAATCGGGGTTAACATTATTTTCTCCAAGGTGGTAGGGTAAATTTTATGGTTTCTGATTCATCCAAGACAGGAATTTTAAGTCTGATTCCTGATTCTAAAATTGGTGTGATGGGTACTTTTGGGTTTGCTTGTATAATTGGCTCGTACTTTGTCGGATTCTTATAAAACTTATACGCAATTAAATCCCATCGGTCTTTGTCTTTTGTGATGTATGAGTAATATTCGCTCATTCTTTTTTCTTAAGTCCTTTTTCTTCTTCCTCGTCTTCAGGTATTTTTCCTGCGTATTCTTTTAGTTGAAGTTCAACCTGAATCGCTATCAAATCACCTTCAGGACTTGTTTGTTCTGTTGTCTTTTGTATTTGTGAAATAACGAATGCTCCGACATATTCGCCATTCCCTTTTATAAATTTGAGTGGTTTTCCAAGTTGTGCTTCCGTTCTTATTTTTAGGATTTCATCTTCCGGCACACAGAAGTTTGAATGTAAATTCAGTTTTATTGTGAACTCTTGCAGGTTCTCGCCCATAAACTGTAAGAGGGTTTTGTTGTTTATTCGCTCGTGTTCTGCGTAATTGTAAGTTACGGTTGAATTTATTCCGTCAAAGTAAGTTATTAAATCGAATTGAATATCTCCAAGTTGTGCAAACATCAGTAAGCCAACCTCTCTTTCCGTTCAAATTCTCTCTTTAATAACGCAACAACTTCGTCTTTGTGCCTTTTTAGAAGTTGTGAGAATTCATCCTTTGTTGTTCCTGACGGCATTGATATTGTTGGGGAATAATTAACAACAAAAGATGCACCGCCTCCGATTCCGACTCTTCCAATGTTTCCTCTGATTCCTCCAATCATAAGTCCTAAATTCTTATTCATAGCATTTACAAGCGGTGCCGGTTTCATTGTTGAAACAATAGTTTCAATAATTTTTAATTTATTCAGGTCTTTGAGTGGACCGGTCTTGGCAGGAGAATGTGGGAGGTGATCTCTAATAATTTGAGTCATTTTTCCAATTGCTTCTTTGACTTTTGCAAATTTAGAAATAATACCACCTGCGAGCATATCGCCGATTTTTCTGCCGAACTCTGCCGCTTTGGTTACGAGTTCGACAAGTTTTACAATTACACTTGCGATTGCTTTTCCGAACTTCAATCCCATTGATTCTGCTTTACCGCCTGTGTCTTCAACAGGCTTAATCAGTTTCTTAAACCAGTCAATTATTGCTTTTATAGGTTTAAGAACAGGCTCAAGAGCAACGGCTAATCTCTTAAATAAAGGCATTAAAGGTTGAAGTCCCTCTTTTAATCCGTTCCATAAACCTCTGAAAAATGCCGTTATAGGTTTCCAATACTTGTAAATCACAAATACAACAGCTCCAATTGCAAGAGCAATCCAACCAATTGGGGAAGTAAGAAGTGTAACTGAAAATGCTCTGAATGCCATAATTGCCTTACTAATCATTCCCGGTATGCCAAGAAAACCGTTTTTGAACGCAATTAAACCTCTTGTAAAATTAGCAGGAATTGCCCTGATTGAAGTAACAGTCCAATCCTTAAGAGCAACACCTGACTTTGATATATTTGCAGGTAGTTCCTTAAAGCCTTTAATTATGCCTTCTCGCAAATTATTATCTATTCTGCGAATGTCAGCCATTAAGCCGTTTCCAAGTGAAAAGTTTTTCATATCCAAGCCAAGAGGGTTTCCGGCTTGCATAATTTTTCTGCCAAAAGTAAGGTTGTGAGCAGTCGTGTTTAACCCTAAAAATTCAAGTAATTTTATTGAATTCTGAACTAAAACAGGAGTTAAGTCTCGTGCATAACCTAAAAACGTGCCATATCCTTTGACAAGTTTTCCGACAAGCATCGTGGCTGTTCCTAATGTTGTGAGTACTAATCCGAGTCCAATAGTTCCGATAATCGCAGAGAAGATTCCTTTTTGGAGAATCGGATGTTTGTTTATCTTCGTCAGTAGTTCGTTTATTTTTTCAATAGGTTTGTGCAAATGAGGGAACACCAACTCTTTCATATTGATTTTTAGGAGTTTGAATTGTTCCGATGTTGTTTCCAACATGTGGTTAAAGTCCTCATCCATAATACCGTCTGCACCAAG
>JAFXYU010000148.1 GCA_017541565.1 bacterium
GATTAAACTATTTAACAATCCAACTTTCAGCACCAAGATTTGTAAAACGAAATCTTCTGAATTCACCACCGAGTTTTAATAATTCTTGAGTTACGATATATCTTGTATTATCCGGGCAATAGAACATAAAGAATCCACCACCACCGGCACCTGATATCTTACCACCAGAAGCTCCTGCCTTTATAGCTGTTTCATAAATGTTATCTATAACAGGATTAGAAATTGATGAAGACATTTGTTTTTTATATTTCCATCCATCATTCAATAAGTCACCCATCTTGTACAAATTACCTGTTAGCAAAGCCTCTTTCATATCGTATGAATATTGTTTAATCTTATGCATAGCTTCAATTGCTTTTTCATTTTTGTTTTTAGCATTTTCTGCTTGGCTCTTAATAATTTCGGCAGATAATCTGCTTGTTCCGGTGTAATAAAGGAGCATATTAAGTTCTAATTCATTAGTGTATTCCTTTCTTATTCTTAAAGGATTAACAAGGACTTTATCCCCTTTAAATTCCATAAAGTTGAATCCGCCGAAGGCTGCTGCATATTGATCCTGTCTGCCGCCAGCCATTTTTAAATCTTCTCTTTCAATGCTCCATGCTAGATTTGCTAAATCGTAATCTCCAAGAGGCAAATTGAGCCATTCTTGGAACGCTTTAACTATTGCAACTACAAGCGTAGAACTTGAACCAAGACCGCTACCGGCAGGAGCATCAACGTATGTTGTTAAAGTAAATCCAAGAGGTTTTTTGATGTAATCTTTTACAAGTCTGTTGTACACACCTTTTAGAAGGTCAAACTTACCATCTATTTCAAGATATTCTTTTGAGTCAAAAACACTCCTTTCATTTCTATCCACACAACGGAACTCAATCTTACCGTCATCACGAGGTTCAATTGTTGCATAAGCGTACATTGTTATACAAGCGTTTAAAATACAACCTCCATAAATATCACAATATGGACTTACATCTGTTCCACCGCCTGCCAAACCGATTCTTAAAGGTGCTTTTGCTCTTATTATCATCTTATACCCCTACTTTACTAAAAATTGCTTCTTCAACTAATGCACAAATGATATGACCTATCATTATGTGAGATTCTTGAATGGTTGGTGTGGAAGTTGATGGAACATGAATAATATAGTCACACCATTTATCCATTTCACATTCTTTTGCGCCAACAAAACCGACTGTTATTACACCTTTTTTCTTTGCTTCTTCGAGTGCAAATACAATGTTTTTGGAATTGCCTGATGTTGATATTCCAATAAACACGTCACCTTCTTTTGCATTTGCCTGAATTTGTCTTGAAAAAGATTTTTCGTAACCGTAATCATTACCAATTGCTGTTAAGATTGATGTATCGGTTGCAAGAGAAAATGCAGTAAGACCGGGTCTGTCAAAGAAGAACTTCGAAACAAGTTCGCCTGCGATATGCTGTGCATCACCGGCCGAGCCGCCATTTCCTGCTGTCAGAACTTTTTTATCGAGCCTGTATGCTTCTACAATTCTGTCAGCAATCTTCTTTATTGTTTCTAATATTTTTTCATCATTTAATATTTTCGTTTTTGTATCAATAGAATCCTTGATGTATTGTTTTATATCCATTGATGTTCTCCTTCTTTAACTATTTTACAGTTTAAATACGGTAATTTAATATTATCTATATCCGGGTTGTCTCCAACCATAATAGAACGACTCAGGTCTATTTTCAATTTTTCGCAAGCAGTAAGAATCATTCCGGGATTTGGCTTTCTTAAAATTGTATCATAAGCATATTCTTTTATCACGGAGTCTTTATGGTAAGGACAGTATTCTATATCGTGAAATTCCACATATTTCTTTCCATAATACTCTCTTATCCCCTCAAACCCTTCTTGCATTTCTTCTTTAGTGAATTTACCTTTACCAATTCCCGCCTGATTAGTTATCATAATTATATGATAATCTAATGCAGCGTACTGTTTTACTATATCAACAGTATTTTCTATAATTTTAAAGTCTTTGCCGTGAGGATATTCCGTATTTTCTATTAATGTACCATCTTTATCAACAAAGAGAGCCGGTTTAGACTCTTTTGAAATCCAATCAGGAATTAAATCTTGAGCGCGATAATAATCTTCGGGAATCCCGATATCAATAAAGCAACCGCCTATAGGCAAGCCATATAATTGATTGTTATTTAATAATTTAGGAAATATCTCTGTTTCAAGAGAGATAAATTCACCATTAAATTTTTCTGCATAAGGTTTTAAAGCAGACTTGCGGACATAATAAATGCCGCCATTAATATACCCGTCTATTCTATCTTTAGGCAGGCTACTCTTTTCTACAAAAGATGTAATTTTAAAATTATCATCTATTTCAACAAAACCGTATCTCTCAATATTGTTTGTGTACCTTAGGGCAAGTGTAATTGGTTTATTTTTCCCAAATTTCTCAAGTATGTCGTAATCAATATCAAAGAATGTATCTCCGTTGATTACAAAAAATTCGTCTTGTAACTTATCAAAGGCATTAAGAATTGCACCACCGGTACCCAGTGCTTTTTCTTCTTTGATAAATACGGCATTTTCCAATTGATTAAATTGTTTTTCTATTTGCTCGGCTTTATATCCGGTTAAGAAAACGAAATTATCAAAACTCTGTTTCTTTAGTGCCTTAACAACATACTCTAAAAAAGGTATCTCTTCTATTGGTGCGAGGGGTTTTGGAACATCAGATACAATATGAGATAACCTTGTGCCAAATCCACCTGCTAATATAACCGCTTGTCTCATCCATTACTCCTGTGTTGACAATTCCAATGTTATCATAAAATTAACTAAATTTTTGCAAATTTTTTTCATACAGATATCATGTAAGAAATCGTTTTGAGAGATGAATGATTAAGTATTCAATGTTAAAGGAATAAACAGAGATTTTTACATTCATATTTATCATTTTATCTTTGTGTTATTATTTTATCGGAAAGATTTTGGCTATGACGGATAATACATTTAGCACGGCAAAAAGAAAAATAGGAGTTCCGAGAGCTCTTTCATACTACGGTAATTATCCTTTCTATTACGGATTTTTTACCGCGCTTGGACTGGAAATTGTTTTGTCTGATAAAACAACAACAGGTATTATTAACGAAGGTGTTGAACGTGTTGTTTCTGACACCTGTCTTCCGATAAAAGTTTTTGTAGGTCACGTTCTTAATCTTCTTGAAAAAGGGTGCGATACAATTTTTGTTCCTTCCCTGCAATCAAGTTCATATAAAATTAACAATTGCAGCAAAATAAGAGGATTGCCGGAAATTATCAGAAACGTAATTGATAAGCCGTTCAGAATGATTGAACCTACGATTGATAAGACGGAGGGAATTTCGTTTAAAGATTTTTGCAGTGAAATTGCACACGATTTTGATATTTTTGATGAAGATTTTATAAGTTCCGCAATCAAGTCAGGATGGGAAGTTTATAATAATTTCCATACAATGACAAATGCGGGAATTTCTTACGAAGAAGCGCTGAAAAATGCCGTAGAAGGGAATGTTATTAAAAAACCGGTTTCTGTTGTAAGACCTTTATCAGTCGTTATTATGGCGCACGGATACAATCTTTTTGACGAACGTATCTCAATGAGATTGATTAAAAAACTTGATAAAATGGGCGTGAAAGCATATACGGCTTTAAACGTTACAAAAGAAGATGCGCTCAATTCCATAAGAGAACTCGGTGAAATCCAGTACTGGGCAAACGAACTGGATTTAACAGGAACGGCTGCGTATTATATGCTCAATAACAAAGTCGACGGAATAATTGCACTTTCGGCATTTGGATGCGGACCGGATTCTTTGATGGTGGATGAAATTCAGTACCACGCAAAAGAAAGAAAAATGCCGATGATTCACCTTACTATTGATGAACACACCGGCGAAGCCGGGTTTGTAACAAGAATAGAAGCATTTGTGGATATGCTTATTAGAAAGAAACGCAAAGCGTTGGAGAAAAACAATGTTTATACAATACCTCAACTTGCTTCTGCAAAGAAAGAAAGATTTCTTACAAAAGTTTAATTGTTATGCAGCAAATACAGAGAGAATGGGTGCGATGAAAATTGTCGCACCCATTCTGTTTTTATACTACAATTGGAATTTCATTCTTAACACCAACCATACTCAACAATCTCTTTTAATTCTTTGTTTTTTTCAAGAAAATTTTCTGTAAATATATCCTCAGCAGGATGACAATAATGTGGACTGGAAAGAACATGATAAGGAGCATCCCTTCCAGTTCTTTTACAAAGCTGCTCAATAAATCTGTCAATCATCTCACTAATGGCAGCTCTCTCTTTACATATCACCAATATTTTTTTGAGTATTTCTATTATATTTGTATCTTTCATTGCTGATAATTTATTCAATCCATCATCCGTAAAACAAATACCATGATCGTTATTACACGTAAGTGAATCGTGAGTAATGTCATACTCTAAATCTCGCATAGAAAATTTAAGTATTTCGTTAGGAGAAGATTTAGTTTTTTCTTCAAAAAGTTTCGCAACATTTTGCCATTTTGGATTTTTAGCCATACTTTTATCTAAAATTAACTTTGCACTGAAATTAATTTGATTGTTGTCGATTGAATTGTACATATTCCTTCCTTTCATTCCTTCTTTTTTCTTTTAGTATTTGTTATAAAATCTGTAAAAAATTTTTTTGCCATGTATTTAAAAATTATTTATTCCAAAATATCTGTTGTTTACATCTTTTTACCATGTAGAATTTACCTATGGCTGAGAATTATATTATAA
Organism: bacterium; assembly: GCA_017541565.1. Taxonomy (GTDB): domain Bacteria; phylum Cyanobacteriota; class Vampirovibrionia; order Gastranaerophilales; family Gastranaerophilaceae; genus CAG-196. The sequence continues at coordinate 4,806 of JAFXYU010000148.1, forward strand.
AAGGCGCTATACATATACATTCTACTCTGTCTGACGGAACGGGAGATATTGATTTGATTACCCGTGCCGCAAAAAAATCAGGACTGGATTTTATCATTGTAACCGACCACAACTACTATGACATAGATGAAGGAATAATTAACGGAGTTTATGTAATAAAAGGTGAAGAAATCTCGCCAAGTGACTGCAACCACTATCTTGCTTTCGGAACAAAAGAAAAAATAGATTTTTGCGATAATCCCCAAACTTATATTGACGAAGTAAGAGCGCAAGGCGGATTCGGATTCGCCGCTCATCCTGACGAAGGGATTTGTGATAACGGTGAAAAAAGAAAAAATTCTTACCACTGTATTCCGTGGACAGACAAAAGTATTAAACCCGACGGAGTCGAGATTTGGAACTGGTTTTCTTCTTGGGCGGATAGTTTAAATGACAGAAATATTTTTACTCTTGCCTATTCTTATCTTTTTAAGCACAATCTGGTCGGTAATCCTAAAAACAGGACTCTGAAATGGTGGGATGATTTGAATAATGAATCGGAAAAAATCGTTCCGGCACTTGGCGGAGTTGATGCTCACGCTTTAAAGATAAAAAAATACATTATTCCCGTGACAATTTTTCCCTATGAAACTTGTTTTAAGACAATAACAAATATTATCCATTTGAAAGAAGAACTCTCAAAAGATTTTCAGATGGCAAAAAATCAGATTTTAAATGCAATAAAAAACGGAAATAATACAATTGTAAACAGATACATTTCAAAAGAATTGCCCCAAATATACATAAAAGATTCACAAAATACTCGCTCATTCGGAGAAGAAACAGAGTTAAGTAAAGATTTGTGTATACATTTTGAGTCAAAAAGATTCATGGAAGTACGCTTGGTTTATAATGGAAAAGAAGTCGAAAAAATTGAGACAAATAATATAAAAATTCCTGTCACAAAAAGCGGAAAATACCGCATAGAGGTTTTATATAAAGGAAAAGGTTTTTTGTACACAAACCCGTTTTATGTTAAGGAAAAAGCCGAATAACAATGAATGGTACAACAGAAGAACAAATAAAAAGATTTTCAACGATGGACGACAATATTCCTGCTCGTGACAGAATTATTGCTTGGCCTCGCATGGGAAGAATTGATATTCCGCTTAAAGCACTTTTAACAAATCTTGGTGCGAAAATAGTTATTCCGCCGGCTAACAGTAATGAGGCTCTTGAAATTGGTGTAAAAAACAGCATTGAGGGAATTTGTCTTCCGTACAAATTGAATCTTGCGAATTATATTATGGCGCTTGAAGGCGGGGCAAATACGCTTATGATGTTTCAGGCTCCGGGATCTTGCAGGCTCGGGAACTATACAAAAATGGCTCAGAAAACTCTGAAAACTATGGGTTATGAGTTTGATATGGTTATTTTTGATATGTACCGTAACAAGATGATTCAAACTCTGCAAGCATTCTGGCATGTTACAAGATGCAAAAATCCTTGGAGATATTATAAAGCATTCAGTCTCGGATTCACGAAATTTTTCGCAATAGATTGTGCGGAAAAAATGCTTCTTCATTACAGACCGCGTGAGATTAATAAAGGCGATGCGGAAAGATGTTACGAAAAGTGGTTGAAAATTATTGACGATTGTAATTCCGTATTTTTATCAAAATTTTTATGCCACAGAATAAAACGAGATTTCAAAAAAATCCCGATTGATAAGAAAAAGGACGTTCCTGTTATATACTTGTTGGGTGAGTTCTTTGTACTTCTCGATCCGTATACAAATCAGCATATAGAAAAAGAACTCGGTAATATGGGTGTGGAAGTGAGAAGGCAAATTATGTTCAGCGGTTGGCTTGAACATGTTTTGAAACCGTCAATATTTTATAAAAAAGAATCGCATCGGGAAAGAGCGGTTAAAAACGCTTCAAAATATATGAAACGTGCAATAGGCGGAGAATGCATTGAAACTATTGGTGATACGGTATACGCAGCAAAACACGGGATTGACGGGGTAATACATCTTATGCCGTTTTCCTGTATGCCGGAAATTGTTTCGCAAAATATTTTATCAAAAGTTTCTCGCGAAGAAAATATTCCTGTGCTATCATTAGTATTGGACGAACAAACAGGAAAGGCGGGATACATCACAAGGATTGAAGCCTTTATTGATTTGGTAAAGAGAAGAAGATTAAAGAGAGATTAGATATAAAAGAGGAAAAGAATAATGACTGAAACAAAATCAAGAAACAGAATGACTTTTGAGCGTCTTAAATATTACAGACACTTGGGCGGAGGCGCTCTTACCTGTATAAAGAGCCGTTTGTCAAAAACACCAAAACCGCTTTGTTTTTCTTTGATGGTTACTAACAAATGCAACTGTAATTGCGATTTCTGTTTTTGGAAACATAAAAATGACCACGAAGATATGCCGACGGAAGAAATTACAAGACTTTTGAAGGAAGCAGGTGAAATCGGGTACTTGGATAGTATTCTTTGGGGCGGCGAACCTCTCTTGAGACAAGATTTTACCGAAATTTGCAAAGCATCACAGGATGCAGGTTTATATACAAAAATTGCAACAAACGGTTGGTTTTTGCAGGAAAATCCTGGTTTCGGTCAGTATACGGATTTGATGTTTGTATCATTGGATGCCATAGGGAAAGCGCACGATGATATCAGACACCTTCCGGGGATTTGTGACAGAGTAATGAACGGTGTTGAGTATCACAAAATTCATTCGCCCAAAATGAGAATTTACGTTTGCTGTACGGTTTCTGCGCAAACTGATTTTGAACAGATTAAGGAAGTTGCACAATATTGTAAAGATGCCGATATTCTTCTTTACTTTACGGTTAATAAATCAAATCAGGCACTCGAAGAAGCACAAAATGTAAAAGATACAGAACTTGAAAGTGACCAGTTGAAGGAAACATTTATTAAGATAAAAGATTTGAAAAAACAAGGATATCCGATTAGAAATTCAGATTACTTTATGGATTATATTATTGAAAAGAAGAATTACTATGAATGCCATTGGCCTCGTATTTCTACCGTAATTTATTCAAACGGTGATATGTTACAGTGTTATGACAGACAACCGTTCATTAGCGTAAGAGGACGTTCTCTTAAAGATGTAATTTCCGACCCGAAATTTATTGAAAGTGTAAACAAATGTAAAGATTGCAAATTAGCCTGCGTAGGTA
>JAFXYU010000149.1 GCA_017541565.1 bacterium
AAATTGTAAAGCTTGAAAATGAAGAAAAACAGAGCCCTTATATATTAAATCCTATTGAAAGATGTCCTTTTCCCCAAAAATATAATAATTATGAAAAAAGTATTCAAAAAATGAGACCAAGATTATTTTGGGCAGCACTTAACTATGCTTCACAGACAAACAAAGACAAAAATAAAACTGTATTAATTTCTATATTAGGTATTGAAGATATAGTTTCACAATATGCAACTCCAATTCTAAAATACATTGAAGAAGATTTATCTAATGTTGAAAATATTCCACAATATTTCGTAATACCTAATAATGATAAATTAGATATTTATAATAAAGCATTAAAAATATGTGCAGATTATTTTGGACAAGATTCTGTTGAATATAAATTATTAAAAAAAGGAATTGTTTTACATCATGGTAAAATGCCGGGAAGATTAGGAAGAATATTAGTACAATTGGTAGAACAAAATATAATAAATGTAGTTATTGCAAATTCTACTTTAATTGAAGGTATAAATTTACCATTTGAGATTATTTTATTACCATATACATCATTAAAAAGAAAACCATATGATATCAATGATAATAGTTTAGTAGATATAAAAAATTTTAAAAATCTGATAGGAAGGGCTGGACGTCCTTGTTTAACAACAGAAGGGCAAACTTATATTTTATTACCACAACAAGAAAAACAACTAAAATATTTACATACAAATTATGTAAATATTTTAGAAGAATTTATGAATAATTCACAAAATAACGAAACTAGTGCACTATTTAAGTTATTAGAAAAAATTTATAATAAATGGCAAAAGATTACACAAGAAACAAGTCGAGAAAAGTTTATTGAATGGATCGAAAATACTAGGCCAATTAATGAAAATAACGAAGCAGTAAATGTATTAGATAATTTAGATGAATTTTTATTATCAGTTATAGAAGAAATTGATAATGTTTCAAAAGAGGATGATTTAGAAGATAAAATATTAAAAATTTGGGAAAATACATATGCAAATTATGTAAATAATAGTGATTATATATTTTATAAAAACGTTATTAACCTCAGATGTAAAGCGCTTCTAAAAACTATCTATCCAAATAAAAAATACCGTAATTATTTTTATAAAGTTTCATTAACTCCAAAGATTACAATGGAATTAACAGCAAAATTTAGTGAAATATACAAAATTCTAAAAGAGGGGGAATCTTACTTTTCTCTCGGAAACAATTGCAGAATTAATTATATTATGAAAATTGTACAAATTTTTAATGAAATAGAAAAAATCAAAATTGATAAAAAGTTTGATACAATAAAAAAACATATTGAATGGTGGTTTTCAAAAGATAAAACGCTATTTACAGGTACCGCTTCAAATCATTATGATTTTATTAGTAAAGAATTTTTATATAAATTTACTAGAAACATAGGTGCTTTTATTTCTTTATGTTTATTAAACAAGGATGATTTGAAAGGTAATCAAAAAGAAAAAACAGGATTGCCTTGGATTATATTTTGGCTAAAAGATATAATAACTTGGGGAACTCTTGATCCTGTTACTGCATATATAATGGCGAATGATTCTTCTGTTATAACAAGAGTGGATGCTCAAAAAATTTCTCAAAACTATTATAATAACTATGGTTACATTAATAACGATGAAATCTTCAATCCGGATACAATCAAAAAATGGTATCACATATATAAAATTCAATATAATAAACGTGCAGAAGAAGAACATAATAATGAAGAACAATTCCAAGTAAAATTGGACAGAAATTCTATATTATATACACAACCAAAATATAGGGTAATTCCTATAATAAGAAATAATAAGATATACTGGATTGATATTGCGGGTTATATTATGGCAGTTTCTGATATAGGGAAGAGTAATGTTTATGATAATGACTATATATTATATCCTAAAGAAAAACGTGTTATTTCTAGTAAATACTTATCTTGAATAATAAAATAAATTTAATTTATAATGTTTTCATCTCCATCTCATAGTTAATTACATCTTGTTCTGTATGTTAAATTACAGTGAGGATGAGAAGCAATCATTAGTGGGTGTAAACAAACAGGACAATACAGAAAAGGGGAACTAGGCTCAAAGCTCCTAAACATAAAGGTTCTTTGTTACTATTTAGGGTTACAGAAAAGTCCGGTATGTCCGATTTTCGTCTAAATTAAGTCCGATTAAAGTCAAATTTTTCATATTGATATGCCGTAAAGTCTTATTCCCGCAAGACAATAGCCAACGACAGACATCGGACTTTTTGTATAAAAAAGTAACACAGATTCCGGAAAGGATTATTTTTCTGTTACAAAACGGAACCTTAACGGAACTAACATGAAATAGCTAATTTTGAATTTATTCTTCCATTGAACCCGAAAAGTAATATATTACATTTTCTATTCTTCTTTTGATTCTATGAATAAAACACTTAATTTTCCATTTTAATTTTGACATTGGTTTTTGTGGTTTGGGTTCTAGGCTATAAAATTTTTCATAACCCATTTCACGCATCTTTTTAACCATTTTTTTGTGGTTAATATCAGAACCGTCATAGTGTTGTTCGTTTTGAGTTTTTAGCATAATTTATTCTAAACCTATTGATTTAAGGGCTTTTTTATAACTTTCTATTTCTTTTTTAATATCGTCTTTTAAATAAAAATCGGGATAAGTTGTTAAAAAGGTTTCAAGTTTATTTTTCCATTTCATACAAAAAGAAGAATCAATTTCATCTGCATTTGGTTGAAGTTTATGTGTATCAAGATTTTGTTCTTTCATCAACAGCAGATATGAAATCCATTGTTCAGATAAATATGGTTTGACTTGTGAAATTAAATATTCATAATTAACTTCAAAACCTCTTGCAAATTCATAATATCCGAATTTAAAAATAGGATAATTGGTTAATATTATTTCTTTTGTTTGTTTATTATCAGTGAATTTGATACTTTCTTTTTCTAATTCCTGTAATAATTGTTCTTTTTCATAGAAATAAGTTATATCATTAATTGTATAAGTTCTTATATCTATTGCTTTTTGCTGAAGTTTTTTATAAAAATCAGTAAAGTTTTTATCATTTTCTTCTTTAGATGTGTTTTTAAATTTTTCGATTAAATTGTTTAATTCTGCTGTAGTGTTTTCAAAGTTAGATTTTAAACTATTACTATTAATATAAACTTCATTTGTAACATTAGAATCTACTACTGATTGTTGTAAAATACAAATTCCATATTTATTACACAAAATATTATCAATTAAATGTGTGCCATATATACCAACTTTTAATATTAATGCGGAAATAATTATTAAAATTGTAGTTATAATTATTTTCAATGTTGATGATATAAAAGAACCTATTACAGATTCGCCAGAAGATTTGGCAATATCTAAAAATGAATCAAGCCATTCTATATTATTATTTAATTCATTTATCTCACTATTTTTTGAAATGACCTTATTTGTTATATAAAATATTGCAAGAATTAGTAATGAGGCAAATATTGTTTTTAAACTCCCTCCCCAATGTGCAAATTTAGATATAATATTCGCTATTATTGTTATAAATATACAGAGAAACCAATAAATACGGTTAATAATATCATCAAATTCATCTTTATAAATATTTTTAAATATGCAGAATCCCACAATTAATATAATCGCAGGTAATGCAGTAAAAGGTGCAAGAATACTAGTGATTATTAACATAATAATTCCTAATACGGAAAATTCACTTATAAATATTGCAATTATTGATGAAATTATTGTAATTATAGTCGCTATGAATATTGTTCCACTCATTGTATATTTTACTACTCCTACATTTTATTTTGTTCACGCCATAATTTATAATCTTCTAAGTCTTTACCAACATATTTAAGTGCAAGTGCAATAACTGCGGCATCATCTAAATTGCCTGCAACGGGTATTACATCCGGAATAATATCAAACGGATTTGTAAAATATAAAAGTGAACCTATTATTGCAATTATGCTTCCAACAGGAATTTCAGTATATTCTTTTTTGATATAACTTCTGATTAATAAAACCATTAACGGTATATTTGAAAGAACATTGCCGATTTTAGGCATAGTTTTTAATTTTGTTTCAAGTTTTACTAAAAGTTCCTCAATTTTATCAGAATCGTTTAAGATTTTTTCAGCTTCTTCTTTTTCTTTATCAAATGCCTGTTCTAATTTAATTAAATTATATTGAACTTTGTTTTCTTTCATAATTTCCTCTGATATGCATCTTTTAATTAGCTTAATCCATACTTGTTTTTCGTTTTGTGGAATAAATCTCACAGTTGTATGCAATGGATATACCTTTATATTGTTTATCCAAATATAATATTCTTTTTGTAAATCACTATCAAAATACGGCCCTTTTAATTGTACTTTGCTGTATTTTTTAATTCCGTTTTTAAACGAGCCAAATGCCCCCGGTTTTTCTTTATTTGAATCATCTTTAATTCCATTTATGATTATCGTTTTTACTTTTTTGTTTTTATCTAATAGTTGTTCGATGTTATTATAATCTGCTGTTTTGAAATCGATTTCTATGTCTTTTGAGGATTTAAATTTTCTCTTGCATGTACTTATAGTATCCCATAAGGCAATTCCATTTGATAATAAAATGTTTTTTCTATATTGATAATTATCTTTAACAGCTTCAAGATTAAATTTTAGTGCCTCAGCAATAATTTCCCAAAATGAATTACGTTTAAAATTATAGTAATAATCCTGACTTCCTGTTTTTTTGTAATTTTTAATTGATTCATTGCTTGGCAAAGTCCCAAGAATAAGTATTTTGGAATTTTCATCAATTATAGGGTCAAACCCTTCGCAATATTCGTATTCTTTTTCCACTATAACCCCCTCTATTTTATTGCAGGAACAGGATGCACAAACCATTTTTTGATTTTATATTTACTTTCAATTATTTTTTGTGCCTGTTGGCGGTTAGCGGCTTCTGTTTCAACTTCAATTGGAAAATTTGAACCTTCAACATAAATTTTGGCTTTAAATTTTTGTGTAAACATAATTTACTCCTTATTTTATTTTTCTATTATATCACAATAATATTATATTCCTTTGCCGCGTCAAAATTGGACATAGTAATTCCCCCAATATTTTTTTAATTTAAAATATTAAAGTCACAAAATTTATCTCACCGTAAATGGTCAAACTATCTGTTAAACATGAGCAAACTATTTGCCTTTTTACACGACACTTGGCAATTTTTAGTATTTATCCGCTCGGTGTTTAGGTTTAAGGCAGGTCGGAGGTGCCGAAAAAGCATTTCAAAAGTCCGATTTGGCAGGGAAGTGTCGATTTTTGTCAAGAGGTATGACATTTGGTTTAAAAACAATGAGGGCAATAGTTTTAGCCGCAAAAATTTTTGTTAAATAAAACGTGATTTGTAAATTTTCTGTCATAAAAACAAGTATGGACAAAGTATAACGTGTCAATTTAAATTTATTCCTGCCGTGAATGCCTGTAAATCATTTGTATTCCTGAGAATACCCCGTTTTTGTGAAATTTTTCACGATATTTTATTTAATCGTGATATTTTGTATGTATTTATATAATCTTAATATCTTTTGTTTCGGATATTGTTGACAATGAATTTTTTGTGTAATAATATTTAAATAAGGAAATTAATCACAATTAAGGAGATAAATTTATGCCACAACTTAAAACAAGAACAAAAGAAAAAAACACAGAAAATCAAGGCAGTAACGAATTGGTAAACAGCGTTGACGCTTTGAACGATTTACTTAAAAGAGTAAAAAAATCACAATTAGAGTATGCAAAGTTCTCTCAAGAAGATGTTGACAGAATTTTTAAAGCTGCAGCAACAGCTGCCGACAAAATGAGAATTCCTCTTGCAAGAATGGCGGTTGAAGATACCGGCATGGGTGTCTTGGAAGACAAAATTATTAAAAACCATTTTGCTTCAGAATATATTTACAACAAACACAAAAATGCCAAAACCTGCGGTATTATAAATGTTGATAAAGTAAACGGTACAAGAACGGTAGCAGAACCTCTCGGAATCTTAGCAGGTATTATTCCTACAACTAACCCTACATCTACCGCAATCTTCAAATCATTAATTGCACTCAAAACAAGAAATGCAATCGTATTTTCACCACACCCGCGTGCAACAAAATCAACAATTGAAGCTGCAAAAGTT
>JAFXYU010000016.1 GCA_017541565.1 bacterium
ATGTTTACGGAAGATGATTTGGCAATGTTTTTCCAAAATGATAAGTTGGAAAAATATGATGTTATTAATGAATTAAAAGCCATGCCGCCTGACGTTATGCAGAAATTTGTTGAGGGTGTTACTGGTCAGCCTTATGAAAAAACAAATCCTTTGGAATTAATAAGCAGTATTGATGCATTACCGGATGATAAATTCAGAGATTTTATGTCGGCAATTGATCCGGACGTCCAAAGGCAATTGACGTTTCAATTAACAAAGAAAAAACCCGAGTATTTGCAGTTGTTCAGTAATATAACATATATTAATATGCTCAGTACGATGATGAAACAAGATATGGTTAAGCCAATGATTGCACTGGAGAAAGAAACATTAATAAAGATGAATTCTATTCTTCCGGATGATTTAATGGCTATTGTAGGTGCGCAAGTTGATACCAAAAAATTTGCACAGTTTTTACTTGACGGTCATCTTGAAATATTAAAAGAAGCAATGATGATATAGTTTACTGGTCGATTTGAACGCCATTTGATATAAAATGCAGGTTTCTTATGATTTGATAGTCATCTCCCAAATTGCCGCTATAGTCTCTGAGTAAAAAGTATGTTGAGCCTGAACCTGACATTATAGAATCGGGGAGTATTCTTTTTATATATTTAAGTTCTTCATAGTCCTCAAATATTGCATATTCCAAATCATTATAAAGATATGGCGTAATATCTTCATTCGATATTAGAGCATCTGTCATTTTTTCTGTCATATTGTTTTGAGGTTTATAATCCTTTTCGGAGTATTTTGTGTATGCCTCTTTTGCTGAGATTCCAAGATTTTTAGGCTTAATTAATGTAACGGTTTTTTCAATAACAGGTAAGTGTTCTATAAATTCTCCCCTTGACGTGGCAAGAAGACAACCTCCGTTAAGACATACATTTAGGTCAGATCCTAAACTCGCACAGAGTTCATTTAATTCTTCATCTGAAAGGATATTATCAAATACTGTATTTAAACCGAAAATTGTGCCTGCGGCATCAGTGCTTCCGCCCGCCAAGCCTGCGGCTACCGGAATATTTTTGTCTATGTTAATTGAAATCGTATAACATTCATCGCCCAATTTTTTTAAGAACGTATCAGTTGCTTTAAATACGATATTTTTTTCGTTATATGGGATTTCGTTGCTGTTTCCGCTTAAAACAATCTTTGTTCTATCCGATTTTTCGACACTAATATCCAAATAGTCATACAAATCTATGAGTTGCATAATACTTTTAATATTATGAAAACCATCCTCCCTTTTATTAATTATTTCAAGGGTTAAGTTAATCTTTGCAGGACATTTTACTCGTAAATTTTTCATTATGTGTTCTGCAAACCGCGCTTAAATTCTTCCGGACGGCTGGAACGAGAAAGTGCGTCTTCAAGCGTAATTTTTTTCTTTGTATATAAATCTCTCAATGCCATTTCTAATGTCTGCATGCCGAAACCTGAGTTCGTTTGCATAGTAGAATAAATTTGAGCGGCTTTTGCTTCTCTGATTAAGTTTGCAATAGCCGGAATAACAAGCATTGATTCCTGAGCCATGACACGACCGTTCTTTGTACCATCAGCCTGCAACAACGGCAAAAGCGTTTGCGAGAATACCGCAACAAGTGAGTTTGAAAGTTGTACACGAACCTGTTGCTGCTGACCTTCGGGGAATACGTCAATTATACGGTCAATTGTTTGAGAAGCCGAAGACGTGTGCAATGTTCCGAATACCAAGTGACCTGTTTCTGCGGCAGTCAATGCCAATCTTATTGTATCAAGGTCTCTCATCTCACCGACCATTATAATATCAGGGTCTTCACGAAGAGCGGCTTTAAGAGCATTTGCGAAACTTCTTGTATCCTGTCCCAATTCTCTTTGGTGAATAATTGAACGTTTTGACTGGTGTATAAATTCTATAGGGTCTTCAATTGTCAAAATATGTTCTGAACGTGTTTCGTTTATGTAATTAATCATTGCAGCCAATGTTGTTGATTTACCGGAACCTGTTGGACCTGTTACAAGAACCAGTCCTCTTGGTTTCTCTGCAACTTTTCTTACGGTTTCTGATAAACCGAGTTCTTTAAACGTAGGAATTTTTGATGCAATTACACGGAAAGCGGCTGCATAATTACCTCTGTCTTTATAGATGTTAACCCTGAAACGGCTTAATCCTTGAATACCGTATGAGAAATCGAGTTCCCAATCTTGTTCAAGTTTACGTCTTTGTTCTTTATTCAACATCGGGAAAAGAAGTAATTCGACTTCTTCCGGTTTTAGTGCCGGAACATCCATTCTTTGCAGATTGCCATCAATACGAACTACTGGCGGTAAACCTGCTGATATATGTAAGTCTGATCCCCTTTGTTTTACAACCACTTCCAAATATTTTTCAATAAGCATTCAAATAGCCCTCTTTATTGCCAAAATCCTAAGAAAAATATAACACGGATAGAAAAAAATGTAAATATTTTTACAGTTGTTACAAACTCTTCAAATACTCGTTAATGGCTTTTGCTGCTTTTTTACCCGCTCCCATAGCGTTAATTGCATTAGAAGTGCCGACCGGGGCAACATCACCGCCTGCATATATGCTTTTTACTGATGTTTCTCGGGTTTCTGTATCAACTGTAAAATAGCCTTTTCTGTCAGTTATAAACTCAATACCGTCAAAAGATGCTGATTTTTGAATTATCGGATTCGGGCCTGTGCCAAGTGCAACAATAACCGTGTCAACATCAAAGTCCTCGTATTTGCCCGTTCCAACAGGAGAGCGTCGTCCCGAGTCATCAGGTTCTCCAAGTTCCATGATTTCAAACTTCATGCCGTTAACGTATCCGTCTTTTTCATATATTTCATTTGGTGCATACAAAAATTTAAAAATAACTCCTTCTTCTTTTGCATGCCTTATCTCTTCCAATCTTGCCGGAAGTTCGTTTTCGG
>JAFXYU010000150.1 GCA_017541565.1 bacterium
TCAACATAATTTCCGTTTACATATATGTCAGAAATCTCATATTCCGAAACGATGCTTTCAATGCTATGTAAACTTGTTTCTATATCGACATCTTTTTCGGTGTTGCCGAAAAATCTTTCGGCTATTTTTGCCGCAAAACGAGTTGCAATCGCACTGTTACGAACATCTGTATCCGTAAAATTCACACATGATTTTTGTGCTTCTTTTAAATCTCTTTCTTCTGTTATAAAGTTTGTATTCACCTGATACTCTCCCATGCTACGCTCAATAATACCATATATATAAAAAAAAATCCATACAAATGCAGATTTGACATTTAAAAAAAATTTATTAATTCAAATAGTGGATATTTTTTATCAACATTAAAGAAAAATTTTAACCTGCCGACAGAATTAAGTGAAAGGATTATTTTATGTTTTCATCAATGCTGCAAAATTTACTAAATTCATCAGGACAGGCAAATGCTATGCAGAGAGCCGTTCAAATGAACAGTTACGTGCATAAATATAATGCACAGTGGCAGCCTGTTGAAAAAAGGGATGTAACCGCACCAAACAGCAATATTCAATCGTTTGACACTGTGCTTAAAAATTCTGCATCGGTAAAATTTGGCGATTTGCTTACGAAACCGGAAACAAAAGTTACGGCAAATTTGTATACTGCACAAGCAAACGGCGCATCTGCGCATCTTACGCCCAGACAAAAAATAGGCGAAATTGTTTCAAGAATGTCTAAGAAACACGGTGTTGATGAAAAACTTGTGAATGCTGTTATAAAACAGGAATCAGGTTTTAATCCGAATGCAAAATCAAGAGTAGGTGCAATGGGATTGATGCAATTAATGCCCTCAACCGCAAAAGGTTTGGGGGTGACAAATCCGATGGATCCGGAGCAAAACGTTGAAGGCGGAGTAAAGTATCTCAAATCTATGCTTAATAAGTATAACGGAAATATAATTCTGGCTCTTGCTGCGTACAATGCAGGGCCGGGGGCTGTAGATAAATATGACGGAGTTCCGCCTTATAAAGAAACTCAGAATTATGTAAGGTCTATACTTTCGACTTATCTGTAAATTATGCGTTTGCTTTTAACTGTTGTTCTTTTTCTTTGTCCTGTTTTGCGTGGATTCTTCTTGTATTTTTGTATGTGAGTCTTGGAATTACCCAGCCCAGGATATATGGTGATATGAATAATGTCGCAATGAATGCGGGTAGTGAGTTCAAACCTTTTGCAAATCTGGTGATATTATTTTTCTTCGGTTTTGTACCTCTCATAAGTTCTCTTATGAGTTTATCAACGGTATCTTTGTCGACGGAAGATTTCTTAGTAATCTTTTTAGCGTGTTCTTCAAGTTTTTCCACGAAAGATATAATTGCCTGATTCTTTTCTGATTTTGATTTACCTATGAGAGATTCCATACTCAGCGTTTCTTCGGTAAATATTTTGTTGAAGTTTTCAGATTTGGAAAGTATCTTTTCTAAATCTCCGCCGTTTTTATCAATGTATTTGCAGAAATTGAGCATTTTTTCTTTCGTAGATACTCCGTTATACAGACTTGTAATTTCCTGATTTGTGAGGACATGAGTCTTGCTGTACGGATTAATAATATCGAGGAAGGTTTTCCACTTGCTCATATTTCTGTCTTTTTGCATTAATACATAACCGGATTTTTTCTCATAAGACGTTACCGCTGCTCTTGTCATCATCGGAACGGCAAAAACAACCGCAAGTGATGAAGTTACATCTCTCAAAAGAATTTCCCAAATTTCGGTTAAATCTTTCTTTCCGTTTTCATCTTTTTGTGCGCGGCTATATGCCCTTAGTCCTCTTGGCGTAATCAAACCGAATAGAGAAAGTCCCGCCATAAGTGTATGGGTAAAGTTATGCCCGTTATATTCAAGTTCGGAAGAAACAAAGTCGCTCTTGTTTTTGTCAAGCAACTTTCCGATTTTTTCAAAAAATCCTGTTTTTGGCTTTGCCTTAAATGTAACATTTTCATTATTTTCGTTGTTTTGCTGTACATTTTTTCTTGCACCGGGAGCAACGTTGCTTCTTGCGTAGATTTTCGGAAGAATTGAAAGCACGCCCAATGTTGCCGCAATCATAGCGATATTTGTTACTAATCTTTTCCCGAGAGAAGTGTTTTTAAGGCTTTCTGCAGCAGTTTCATCAAGTTTATCAAGGTGTTTGTTCGCTGTTATAGCATCGTTTGCGTATTTCATCATAGCGTCAAATGTGTTCTTGATATCAAATGTTTTTTTGTCTTTAAGAATGTCCGAGCCGAATTTGACCTTGCGCAGCATATCCAAATCATCGCTTGTAGCGTATCTGATTTTATCAATACGTTTTGTAATGTTTTTGAGGCAGCGGTTTTTGTATATGCTTTTCCCTCGAATTAGCGGCAATTTTATGTCTTTTGGAATGTTCTCATATTTTTTGAGTTGTTCCAAAATGTACTCAACGTCACTCTCTTTAAAATGTTCTTTTCCGAGCGTTTGTTCAAGGATTTTTCTTGTGTTTTTTCTGTAAAACTCCTCTTTAAATTTGGTCGCATTTTTTAGTATGGTTCTGTCGAAATTATTTGCGGCAATCATTTCCTTGAGGCTGTTGCCGAATCTTTTTATCAATTGAGAATTAACGCTTGTTGTTTTTCCGCATTTGGCGGCAACAATGAGAGCGAAAGGCGCAACCGCCATCATGCACGGACCGGTCATGCCTTCTCTGCCGAGAACTTCAATACCTTCTTGTGTATTATATTTTCCTGTAACTTCTTTATCTCTTAAAAAGCCTGCCCATGTTCTGGGAATAGTCATTCCAAGGAAGTCTTGAATAAGGAAGGATGCTAAAAACCCGCCGTTTTCTATTCCCTGCATAAATCCGCCGACTCCGTTCATGACGGGTATTATGCCTCGAAAAGCGGGAGTGTTTGTATGTCCTTTTTCTTGTTTCGGGGTTTCAAACGGAGAAATTAAATTGTTGTTACCTTGAATTTCCAAGACACATGA
>JAFXYU010000151.1 GCA_017541565.1 bacterium
TTATTCTTGGACTCTTTCAATATTTAATATTTGCGTTTCATTTGGATTTTTTGAATACGTTTCTTTTTGATATAATTACAAACGCCAGATTTTCTTTGTATACCGAACTGGCTGCAAATATGGAACGATTAAGAATTTTTTCGGTATTTAATGAGCCGGGTGTTTTAGGAAAATTTATCTTTCTTATGATGCCGCTGGTATTTCATCTGTCATATTCAAAATATAAATTATTACAGAATAAAAGTGCTAATTTTATAATAAAAAAATCATTTATTCCTTTAATGATACTGGTTTTGATTATGACACAATCCGGTTTTTGGGTTCCTATTTGTACTGCAGAGTTCTTATTTTTTATTTTTAGATTTAATTTAATCAATATTAGAAAGAATATATTTATTTTTGTACCGATAATTGTTTTCTTTCTTATCAGTATAGTGTACATTTCCGTAGAATATTTATTGTTGCAGTCTTTTGAAGATACAAGTGTTGTAAGTCGTATTTTTGTAGTAATATCCCATATTACCAGTCTTGATGGGTTGGTTAAGTATGAACCATCACTTGCAGGAAGAATAATAACTATAATTATTCAGATGAAAATATTTATGAAGAATATATTTTTCGGGATAGGTTTTGCAAACGTATATTGCGGTGCTAAAACAGTAATAGATTCTGCAAATATTCCAGTAACGCTTGAGATTTTATCTTCATATTATTCAATGCCGGGGAAAATGGCAGGTATTGGGCAGTCACCGATATTTACGCTTCTTGCAGAAACCGGTATTTTCGGGGCGCTATTTTTTATTATTTTCGAAATCACGAATATTGTTTCCATTTATAAAATATCTAAAAAGATAGAAGGGTTAAATAAAGTATTTGTAACAGGTTTGTTTGAATGTTTAATTTGCTTATTTTTATTGTGTTTTTATACTTCGTATTTGGATGCAATTGTTTTTTGGTTATTGTTTGGCTTGTCTTTGACCGTAATATATGCAAACAAATATAACAAATTTTATATTGGAGAAATAAAACCAATAAAATACATAACAAACAAAAACACATCCACGGAGGATAATAATGAATAAGATAGTTCTGTATGGTATACAAATAGATTCATTTAATCGTGGTGTGGGTGCACTAACGTACGGTCATATAGAACTATTAAAAAAAGAATGCGAATTTGATAAGATTTATAGCGTTTCTTTAAGAAGAAAAAATTCAAAAGAAGTAACGAAGATTATAATTGATAATCAAGAAATTGAATTTGTTGATATCAGATTTGACTGGAAGCAGTTTTTACTGGCATTTTTTCAATTACCTGTTGTGTTACTTTTTAAAAAATATTCGATTAACCCTGTTTTGGATTTTTTCAAAGATGTAGATTTGGTTTGTGCTTCAAATGGTGGTGACAGTTATGCTGACATTTACGGTTTAACCAGATTATTTTTGGAGTTTCTTTCTATTCTTTTACCGGAAATATTGGGCAAAAAAGTCATATTTACACCACAGACAATTGGACCATTTGATACAATTCCGGGCAAAATAATGGGTGCGATTCCCTTAATATTTGCCAATAAAGTTTTTACCCGTGATGAGAAAGGGGACAAATTTTTAATTTCTATAGGAGTCAAGAGTGAAAGAACAAGAGACGTTTCAACTTTTATGAAACCACAAAAAGTCAATTATATTGTAAAACCAAATACGATAGGGATTAATATAAACGGTTTAATGTGGGAAAACAATTATGAAGGTTTGGAAAATTGCTTTGATAATTATAAAACTCTTTTGCGGCGTTTGATAGATAAATTGTTGGAAGAAAACTATAATATTATTTTAATTCCTCATACATATTCAATAGAGCAATTTTCAAAAGAAAACGACTATACCGCTATATTAGAACTTATGAAGAATTATTCAAAAAGTAGCAATATTTCCTATTTGGATAAAGAATACACATCACCAGAGTTAAAATATATTATTTCTCAAACAGAGTTTTTTATTGGTTCAAGAATGCATTCAAACCTTGCAGCGCTTACTACCTCAACACCAACGGTTGCTCTTTCTTACAGTTATAAATTTGATGGAACGTTTAAAATGTTTAACGTGCCGGAATGTGTTATCAATGCAAAAAATATTTCTGAAAAAGAAATATTGGGGATTTTAGACAATATATTATTTTTGATAAGTCGAAAACAAGAGATAAAAGAAAAGTTAGAACGGGTCAATTCTGAGATAGAGGATTTTTGTATATTATGATTAATTTAATAAAGAATATTATAAAAGATCAATATTATGCAATTTCTCTGTATTCAAGACAAATTTGTGGCACTCTTGTTTTGTTTATAATAGCCCACTATTTATCTGTTCATGATTATGGTTTATTTACCAGTTACAAGAATATTGCAATTTTTTGTTTAATGTTTGCTAATATGGAATTTGCCAATTATATATTAGTTTCTTCAAAAGCACATGTTAAAGAAGTTCAATTAAAAATTTCATTGTTTATGCTTAATGCAATTTTTGTTCTTTTTCTTGTCATTATATTGTCCATGATTTGCAGACTTGAGTCTCATCTATTGTTTATTCTTGTTGTAATTAGAACATTTTTTGATGGTATATTTTTTGCTCTTATACTACCGTATTTTCAAGCAACAAGAAAATTTAACACAATAGCAAATATTAATATTTTTTATAGTCTTGGTATTGCAACAATTGCTATTGTTGCTTATATTTTAAAATTATCACTTACTAAATTTTTAATACTAAATATTATACTAGGGTTAATAAATTTTATACAATGTTCTTATTATGTAAAAATTAATTATTTGTTAGTTGTCAATTATTTCAAAAGATTTTTGGAAAAACTTGATAGGAGTATTTTGGGCTTTATTGGTTCAACACTAACGGATTATTTGTATGCACAAACATCTTCTCTTTATGTTGCGATTTTTCTGACAAAAGAGGAGGCAGCATTGTATTTCGCAGCATTTACAATAGCAAATATTCCTGCATTAATTTCTGCAGCTCAATTACAAAAAATGCTGCCGGAACTGATTAACGCAAAATATATAAAAACAAAAGAATGCTTAATAAAAAATTTAAAATTCATATTCAGTATAACAGGCGCGATTTTGTTTTTTATAATATTGTTTGGTAAATTTGTATTGAAACTATTTTATGGGCAATCATATTATGAGAACGCATCTTTAATCTTGATTATT
Organism: bacterium; assembly: GCA_017541565.1. Taxonomy (GTDB): domain Bacteria; phylum Cyanobacteriota; class Vampirovibrionia; order Gastranaerophilales; family Gastranaerophilaceae; genus CAG-196. The sequence goes on from JAFXYU010000151.1 coordinate 3,219, forward strand.
TACTTTATAGCAAATATGCTGATAATCAACGGGGCTGTTTTTGGCGTACACATTACAGCAAACGGTTATCAAAACAAAAAGGTTCAGATGAAATTGGAAACGGCATGTATTACAATTCTTAGTTTATTTATATTACATACGTTTGGAATATATGGTGCCATATATTCTTTATTAATAGCAAGTATTTATGTATCAATAAGATTTACAGTTTTAAGTCTTAGTATTTAAATAGACAAAAGATTTTATATAAATCAGAAAAAGGAGTTTGATATGAAGCAAAATGACTATAATACACTGCACTATTTACTTGCAATGCTCAAGATGTACGAAATTTGTGATATTGTTGCAAGTCCGGGTGCTCAAAATGCTAGATTTAACTGTCTGGCTCAATACAATGATTTTTTTAATTGTATCTCAGTAATTGACGAAAGAAGTGCCGGATATGTTGCAATAGGTATAGCAACAGAAAAACATTGTCCTGTTGTCATTACATGCACCGGTGCGACTGCCAGTAGAAATTATATGTCCGCGTTAACAGAAGCGTTTTACAGAAAGATTCCTATTGTTGCAATTACATTCTTTAATCCTGAAACAAATAAATATAGTTTATCTCCGCAATTTGTCGACAGAAGTGTTTCTCAAAACGACATAAAAGCATTAAGCGTTGAATTGCCTATTTGTAATAATGCGCAGGATATCAGCAATTGTATATTTTTGATAAATGCAGCCTTAACAACGGCAAAAGAAAAAAGTATGCCTGTTCACATCAACTGTCCTGCTCATAATGATTTTGAAAACGGCAATTTTTGTAATTTGCCCGAAAATATTTGGAAAACTGAAACTTATCATACAATAGATACAAGCATAAAAAAAAGCCTAATAAACAGGAGTGTTGCTGTATATATAGGTTCTCATAAAGAGTTTTCCAAAGAGGATGCACTCGCTTTGTCTGAATTTGCAGACAGTTGGAAAATACCTGTCTTATGCGACCAAACATCAGGATATAAAGGCAAAAATAAAGTTATGATTTCTCAGATAGCATCAATGCTCAGAATGCATGAACAAAAACCTGATTTAATTATTGATATTGGAGGAATTTGTGGAGAGTATTCAAGTAAATCTTTATTCAAAAATACGGAAGTATGGCGAATATCGGAGGATAAAGAATTTAAAGCCAGATATAATACTCCATTAAACAAATTATTTTTTTGCAGTGAAAATACATTTTTCACACAATTAAAAAGAACAAATGAAAATCAAGAAAAGGATTTTTATGCATATATGAAAACAATAGTTGATAATATTACATATCCGGATTTGCCATTATGCAATCCGCTAGTTTGTCAACAATTAGCCAAATATATACCAAATAACAGTTCTTTACACCTTGCGATTCTTAATTCACTAAGAAGTATGAACTTTTTTAATTTGGACAAATCAATACAAACAAGTTGTAATGTTGGGGGATTCGGGATTGATGGGCCGGTTTCTACTATTGTGGGCCAGTCTTTATGTAATCCTGATAAAAAATACTTTGGAGTTATTGGCGATTTGGCATTTTTCTATGATATGAATGTCTTAGGGCAACGTGACATAAAAAATAATTTAAGACTATTGGTTGTTAATAACAATGGTGGCTTTGAGTTTCGAGTTAAAACCGGAGCGATTGAACAAAATATGAAAAATGATGCCGAAAAACTTATATCCGCATCTAATCATAACAAAGGTGGCGTAAGAGGATGGGCCGAGAGTTGCAATTATGAATATATGAGTGCAAGGACTAAGCAGGAATTCATGGACAAAATACAAAATTTCTGTCAAAATGAATGTGACAAACCCATTATATTCGAGGTATTTATAAATGTTAAAGAGGAACAAGACGGTTTAGAATTAATGCAAATGTCAAACAGAGACAAGTTTGAAGAAAGTGCTATAAACTTATATAAGAACTTAAAAAATATTATAAAATAGAGTAACTATGAGAAATATAGATAAAGAAAAAATTAGAACTTGGTTTATTACAGGAGCATCAAGTGGTGTAGGTTACGCTTTAGCAACAGAACTTCTTAATAGAGGGTATAATGTTGTTGCGGTATCAAGGAGAGTTCCAAACATAGAACATAAAAATGCGCTGTGTTTATCGGTTGACGTTACAAAACCCGAAACAATAAAAAGTGCGATGAACAAAGGAATTGAAAAATTTGGGAAAATAGATGTTTTATCAAATAATGCCGGAATAAGTGCCAATATTATTTTTGAAGATGAAACTATAGAACATATGAAGGAAGTAATGGAAACAAATTATTGGGGAGCATACAATACAATGAAAGAATTTGTTCCATACTTTAGAAAAAATAAAAACGGTACAATAATAAATAATACTTCTCAATCCGGATTGACGCCAAGAAGCATGGGTAGTGCTTATTGCTCTTCAAAATATGCGTTGGAGGGATTGAATAGTGTAGTATGGTTTGAAACTAAATCTTTTTGTCGAGTAATGGCATTTGAACTCGGAGGATTCCAACAAACTAATGTTTTTAAAAGTATGGAACAGAAAAATACTGAAATTACTGAATATAAAAATCTTCCAAATACATATATTAAATTTTATATGACATTTAAAAACCAATTAGACAGAGCAATTCCATTAATTATTAATCAAATAGAAAAAGAAAAACTCCCAAGAAGATTAATCTTAGGTAAAGATGCATATATTAAAGTAAAAGCCGAAATAGCATGGCTAAAAAAGGATTTACGGTTTTCTAAAAAAAGGGCATTAAAGTGTGCGAAATTTGATAAAGAATTTCCTCAAA
>JAFXYU010000152.1 GCA_017541565.1 bacterium
CTTGTCGATATTTCAGGCACAGAAGAATATAGGCAATACCTCCACGAAAAAGAAATAGCCGAGAGAAAATCTCAAATTGAATCAGAACTTTTGGAACTTGATTCAAAGAGAATTCGTGCTATCTGTGAGCCATCAATAAAAGATGAATCAACAGGTGAAACTTGGCTTGATTATTACAACAACCAAGTCGCAGTTTTAAGAGAAGAGTTAAAGAACTTATAAGGAATGGAAATTGAAAAAAATCGGCACATTGAAAACCCCAACCATAAATCAAAATGGCTACCATAAAAACATTCTAACTAAAGAGAGAATTGGAACATTATTTATTTATCCGACAGATTACACCCCTGATGACTGCTTATCTTGTGACGGGTATTCTCTTTTGATTATTGATTACGAGGATTTATACAAAGTCATCGGAAAACAATTTAATCAAGAGAACGATCCTGAAAATACATTCAGAATCCCTGATTACAATATTACAGGCAGATTCTTACAACCAAACGGTAATGTTGGTGTTCAGATTGATGCAGGGCTACCAAATATTACAGGTGCTGTGCCTAATTTTTGGTGTGGCGGCCCAACTTCTGCAAACGGAGCATTTGCATTAGCAGGTAGTGGATCAACCTACGGTGGTGGAAGTTCATCAGGAAAAGGTTTTAATTTTGATGCTTCCCGTTCATCAGCAATTTATGGCAAATCTACTACAGTTCAACCTAACTCTCAAACAGTCCATATCTGCATCAAATACAAATAGGAAAATATATGAAAATATCAAACCTAATTACAAATGAAGTTAATCAAAATGAATATCACTTCAATAAATTAACAAGAAATAAGATCGGGATTTTATATGTCGCTCCTGTGAATATAGTTCCCGAAGACTGTCTTGCGTGCGATGGTTATGTATTAAAAATCATTGATTACAAAAAACTTCATTCTGTAATTGGGAACTATTTCAACACAGGCGAAGAAGCCGAAGATGAATTCAGAATACCTGATTACAACATAACAGGCAAATTTTTACAACCAAGTAAAAATGTCGGGATTTCAATAAATGCAGGACTACCTAATATCACAGGAAAAATTGATGCAAGTAATACTAATGCAAATGCCGAAGCTTTTGGTGAAACATATCCTGATCAAATTACAGGTGCATTTGAAGGCATTTGGGGATATCAATCAGCTTTGCCCGATGCACAAGGCGGAACAATGTTAAGAGGTTTTGATTTTGATGCATCTCGCTGTAATACGATTTATGGCAGTTCAAATACCGTTCAACCCCCATCACAAACAGTCCATATCTGCATCAAATATAAGTAGGTAAAAATGAGAAAATTAATAAATTTAATAACTAATGATTTAAACCAAAACGATTATCATTTTAATAAATTTTCATCTAATCAGATCGGAATTTTATATATATTGCCTGTAGATATTATTCCTGAAGACTGTCTTTCTTGTGATGGATACATATTAAAAATCAACGATTACAATAAACTATACTCTGTAATCGGCAATAAATTTAATACAGGCGAAGAGGCGAATGACGAATTTAGAATTCCTGATTACAACATTACTGAAAAATTTTTGCAACCAAGTACAAATGTAGGAATAAAAAGAAATGCAGGTTTGCCGGCACATAAACATTATGAATTTTGTAGCTTAGTAAATGGAACTTCTTCAGATAATAAAACAAATCAACAATTAAGAAACGATATGCAAGTTAACTCTTTATGGTACAGCGGTTATGCCGCTTACAATTTAGCGAGAACAAGTTCTGCGGCAGATGTTGGTCTGTCATCAAATCCAACAAATTCTTCTATATATGGTCAATCTTCAACTGTCCAACCCTCATCAGAGACAGTTCATATTTGCATCAAATATAAATAGGAAAATATATGGAAATTTTAAATCTATCAACTAATCAATTAAATCAAAATGGATATTCAAAGAACATGCAAACAAAAGGAAAAATCGGTGCTATTTATACATTCCCTGCCGATTATACTCCTGATGATTGCTTATCTTGTGAAGGGTATTCTCTTTTAATTGTTGATTATCAAGATTTATACAGAATTCTCGGAACTAAATATAACAAATCAGGCGATGAATCAGGAACTTTTAGAATTCCTGATTACAACATTACAAAAAGATTTCTTCAACCGGGAACAGATGTTGGTAAGCAAATTGCGGCAGGAATTCCTGACCACACGCACACCGTATCTGCTTTTAATTGGGATAGTTCAGGTGTTGCCGAAGAGGGAAGAGGAAGTCCTGATTATGGTCATCAAAAAACACTTACAACGAGCAAAGCATCCGCAAGTAATGCAATTTATGGGAAATCCTCAACCGTTCAACCACCATCACAAATAGTTCATCTTTGTATCAAATATAAATAGGAAAATATATGGAAATAAATAACCTTAAAACAAACCCCCTTAATCAAAATAATTACAATATAAATAAACAAACCCCCGATCAGATTGGCTCTCTTGTTGTTTATCCTGTAAATTACACGCACGAGAACACTTTGTCCTGCGATGGATATGTACTTTTAATTGAAGATTATCCTTTGCTTTATTCGGTAATTGGGAAAAAGTTCAACACAGGAACTGAACAAGCAACCGAATTTAGAATTCCTGATTACAATATTTCAGGTCGTTTTCTTCAACCGAGTTCAAGCCCTGCAACGAAAAAAGAAGCGGGTTTACCAAATATCACAGGTTCTGTTGGTGTCTGCGGTACGGGATATACCTGTACAGGTGCTTTTTATTACCTACAAAAAGGAAGTGCGTTATCAAATTCAGGTGAGCAAGATAATGTGCATGGATTTGATGCTTCCAGATGTTCAAAAATTTATGGGAAATCAACAACAGTTCAACCGCCATCACAGGGCGTTCATGTATGTATTCGTTATAAATAAAGGAGTTTTATATGACATCACTATCAAAAGTTTGTCTGCATTGGACAGCAGGAAGCAATAAACCCTGCGATACCGATTTAAAAGCATACCATTTTTTAATAGATTCTAATGGTCGAATTTATCCGGGGACACATAAACCTGAAGATAATTTGAACTGTCGAGACGGAAATTATGCGGCACATTGCGGAGGAGGAAACACAGGATGCATCGGTTTATCTGTTTGCGGAATGGCAGGTTTCAGCCTGCACAAAAAAGAAACAAAATACCCACTCACTCAAAAGCAAGTTGAAACTCTGTGCTGTTTAACGGCTTATTTAACTATTAAATACGGAATTATTATTAAGGAAAATTCAGTATTTACCCACTATGAATTTGACAGTAAAAAAGCAAAACCTGAAGGCAAAATTGATATTACTTATCTGCCGTATTTGCCAAATCTACAAATAATCAGGATTGGCGGTTATCTGCGAAACAAAGCCGAATGGTACAGAAAGAAGATAAAAGAAGGAAAGTATAAATTA
>JAFXYU010000153.1 GCA_017541565.1 bacterium
CATACAAAGTTTCATCCGCTTCAAAAATCATAAGATTTGTTTTCAGGTAATTTATAGAAAAATCATCATACAAATCCCATACTGCGAGAGCATTCAGAGTGACTCCGTGTCTCATTGTTCTCATAAACCAGAAGAAGTTGTGTATTGTTTGCGGTATGAGGTTTAAGTATGTTATTCCCAAAAATGTGTCAAAAGTCATACCGGAGAGTTTAAATTTATCAAGAAACTCGCCTATTGAAAAATTCATAGCCTGAAGAATTTTTATTGACAGTGCTGTATAGTAATAGTATCCTCTTGTGCATTTATAAAAATCTTCAAAAAGTTTGTCGTTGCAGGTTATGTTATTTGTATTCAAAAATTCTTTAAAAATTTCTTTAGAGAATGCTTTAATAAATATTTTTCTGTCAAATTTTGTTTCATTTAAAATATCTTGTTTCAACGCTCTTGTAGACAGTATAATTTTGACGTTTGGATTTTTTAGGGATTCACGCATGCAATCCTGAACCAGTTTTAGATTTTCTTCCGCAATGTCATCAAAAGAGTGAAGAATTATTAAAAATGGTTTTTTTATTGCGGACAGATACTGCTGAAATTTTACGGCGAGTGTTGATATTTTCACACTTAAATTTACCGCTTTTGCAAGATTGTTTTTTTCAATTTTTTCAATAAAGTTTAACAGAATATCGTCGGATACGGTTGATGCTTTACAGTAATATTCAAGTTTTATTACATTTTTATCAATGTATTCTGTTGCATAATTAATTATCTGACGTTTACCTGTCCCTAAAAATCCGTGAACGTATAAAAACTTTTCTTCTGATGCGAGAAAATCAATTATTTTAACTATTTCAGAATGATTGCTTTTAAGCAAAAACCTGTTAATCTTCTCAGATTCCGGCAGAACAACATTCTCCACCTCTATATTTTTATCAAGAAAAACATACTTCATATATTGATTTTAAATGATATGAAGACTTTTTGCAAATGTTTTGATATACTGAAAAAGGAGGGTTTATACAATGTTATTTAAAATTTTTGAGTTGGCTGCAACGCTTATTTTTGCATATATTATCGGTTCAATACCAACAGGGTATCTTATAGTTAAGGCAAAAACCGGTCAGGATATCAGAACAATAGGTTCTGGTTCAACCGGTGCTACAAATGTAAAAAGAGTTCTCGGCAAAAAATGGTTTTTTACCGTAATGCTTTTGGATGCATTTAAGGGTGCACTTCCGGTAATTCTTGCCAAATTATTTGTATCAACGGGAGCGTATATTGGACTTGCGCCTGTTATTGCTGCAGTTGCTGTTATAATCGGTCACAGCAAATCCGTATTTTGGGATTTAAGGGTGGAAAATCCGTAGCATCCGGTGTCGGTACAATTCTTGCGCTGAATATTATAGCAGGACTTGTTATTGCCGTAGTATGGGGAATTATTACTTATGTAACAAGATACGTTTCTGTCGGGTCAATAATAGCATTACTGTTATCACCTTTTATAATGTTCTTTTTGGGCGCACCTCTGGGATATGTTTTGTATTGTGCCGTTGGTGCAATTTATATAGTTTATCTTCACAGAGAAAATATTAAACGACTCATTGACGGAAACGAAAATAAAGTTCGCTAGAGGGGTTAAATTTAAGAGGGTAAATATATTTTAGATTTATCTTCCCCAACTGTGAAGGAAAAATTTTTAACTACGTTTTCTTAACAAAATTTAATATTGTTAAGTAAGAATATAAAATCTTTACAATTGCCTCAAACTCAATCACAATACAGGATGTGGCGATGCGGGACGGTGTCGGAGCGAGGTGTATCCCTAAAGTTTTAAAAAAATGTGCCGATAAATATCTTACTATTTATTAAGGAGTTTTTTGTGCAATTAAATCAGTTTAACCTATATTCAATGCAAATCGGTCAAGTGAATATAGTAGATAAAGTAGACCAACTGATACGCGGCATTGATACAATAAATGAATATAATCTTGTAAAAGACTATATTCAAAACAGATTTGGAGAATTTGAAGGCTGGAAACAGTTTGATTATCCGGAAGAACATAAACAAATAGCAATAACCATAGATGAAAAAGAGATAACATTTTGCGTAGCAAAAGACTATCAGCAGTATTACGGAACATCTTGGAAGTTAACATAGAAAGTATTAAATAAAAGCGAAAGGACGACAATTATGGTAAGAATAGGCGAAACTCGTATTCCTACATCACAGATGAGGACAACACAGACATCTTCAGCAGGTTCCACAGGTGGCGGTGATTCCGTAGCAACTACAAAATCTTCCGCAGCCGGATCTTTTAGTTCTGCCGGTTCGACAAGTGCCAGAAAACCGTCAAATGCCCAATCTTTGATAAATGATAAGAAGAACGCAGATGCTAAATGGACGGAGAATGTCAGAAAACTTGAGGTTCTTAGTGAAGAATTTCTGAAAGCCGCTGCAGAGAGAGATCGTTATACACGAGGTACTGCTGAATATACAGAAGCACAAAAAAAGGTTTCAAATATAAGGGCTCAGATGAGAGAACTTCAGGCGCTTGATGCACAGTATAGGACCGATATGGATAAAGCAGAACAAGCATTGATTAATAGCGGTGCATCACATGTAAATCCTGAAAACGGACAATATAATGATTCGGAATGGTATTGGTAATATAAAAGTATACAAAAAAAGAAAGGACGACAATTATGGTAAGAATAGGCGAAACTCGTGTTTCTGCACAACAGATGAGGACAACACAGACATCTTCAGCAGGTTCGACAGGTGGTGGTAATTCGGTATCAACTTCAAAATCTTCCGCAACCGGAAACTTTACTTCTGCAGGTTCAACCGGCAGTGCGGGCAGTGCAGGCGGAACGGAAACAGATTTGCAGAAATGGGAACGCTTAAAACAAAATAGTGATTTTAAAGCGTATCGTTCATATGCGAGTTTAATTTTTGAAGAAGGTTTTAGATTAGATTTGTGGGAACGCTATGCAAAAGCTCCTGATACAAAAGAAGAAGACAGAAAAAAATATGAGGCTGCGATAGAAAACTCAAAGAAACTGCTCGACCATTATAGGGAACAACAGAAAAAGTTTGATACTCCTGAAGTCCAAGAAATATTTGAATTTGGTAATAAATTGTGGAAACAAAACAAAATAAAAAACTTGGAATAATACAAATAAATGTTTCAAGACATAAAACAAGGGCAATGGTGCAACCATTGCCCTTGTTGTGATATAATTATAAAATAATATGCGGAATTATATGCGGAGAAGAGAATGAGTGTTTATGAAAAGTTTATAGATTATGCTGCAGATTTGGCAAATAATAAAAATATACTATCAACTTACAAAAAATTAGTCCCAATATTCAAAAGGGCAGGTTTATATGTGCAGCAAGCAGGTATTCTGGAAAAAATATATGATATAAATAAGGATTTTACTTTATACAAAACAATCGGTGATATTTATCTGGAAAAAATTAAGAATGATTCTGTTGCAAGAATAGCATATAATAATTATTTTAAAGAAAAAGATTCCGAATTTTTTGAAAAATATACCAAAGCATTCAATATAGATGTAGGCGAAGAAGAGGATTTTGATAATACTGTGATATTAATCAGTGACAGATATTGCTGTATC
>JAFXYU010000154.1 GCA_017541565.1 bacterium
ACCTGAGAGTCTATTGAGACTATCGCCGGATTAATTTCTTTATAAATCGTTACAGCACTTTTTTCAGTAACTCCAAACGCAAATGGCTGAAAGGCTATTATTAGGCAAATGCTAAGAATTGATTTTTTCATATAATATCTCCGTATAATGAATATAAACCGGGCATAAGTTTAAACTATTCCTCTGTTGTATATATATTGCGCGTAATCTAATTTTAGGGTATAATTTACGCGTTGAATTTATAATTCAGGAAAAATCGACAAAAAGGAGAATAGTATGTCAAGAATTGATAGTTTTAAAAAGGCCTTAGAAGAAAAAAGGGCGGTAAAAATTATTGCAGGTATAGATAATTTTGATGTTGAAAATGTAAAAAAAGTTGTATTGGCTGCATCTAATTCTGGAGCAAGTGCAATTGATATTTGTGCAAATCCTGATATTGTTGCAATGGCAAGAACAATGACAGATTTACCGATTTTTGTTTCATCGGTTAATCCGGAAGAATTGGCTCATGCTGTAATACTTGGTGCAGATGCTATTGAACTGGGTAATTTCGACGCTCTTTATAAGAAAGGTATTTCTTTTGATTCTCATCGTGTTTTGAATCTTGCAAGAAGAACAAGAGAACTTTGTCCCGATACATTCTTCTGTGTAACAATTCCCGGTGAATTAGAAATTTCCGAACAAATTTCTTTGGCACATGAACTTGAAGCAATTAATGTTGATTTGATACAGACAGAAGGTCATTTTACTAATGAAACTCCTTCCAATGGTGTAAGAGGTCTTGTTGAAAGGGCTGAATTAACTATTTCTAATACTATTGAACTTTCAAGAAATATTGAACTTCCTATAATGACTGCAACCGGTATTAATCCGACTACAGCATCTCTTGCTTTTGCGGCAGGTGCTTCTGCAATAGGATGCGGTTCTTGTGTAAATAAACTTGATTCCGAATTATCTATGATAGCAGTATCCAGAAGTCTTGTAGAAATTGCCGAGAGAAACGCTCAGTACTCTGTTGAATTAGTTTAATTTTATGATTCAATTTTAAAATAAAAAACCGCCATGTAATGGCGGTTTTTTATTTTAAAAGCAATATATTATTCAAAATATATAATTGTAAATATTTGTAACAATTTTTTTAATTTCCCGAAAAAATCCTTAAGTTTTCCTCTAAAAATGCCGATAAACATGTAAAAGGGACTAAAAAAGGACTCACACAATGGGAATGGCAGCATCGCAAGCCCGCTTGCTAACAATTACAGCACGAATGCATGACGTAGAATACCAAGCACAGAGTATTCAGAACGCCAAGATTCAACTTGCGACACAGGAGGACGAGGTATATCAGAATTATTTGGCTGCTTTGGATGCGACAACATTTACAGTAAAAGATAACAGCGGAAACAGGATAGTAGCGAATTTCAATACATTGTGCGGGTTGGACGCGGTAAGAGCAAGTAAAGAGAAACGCTATGTATTAAGAGATGAACACGATAGAATCATAATCAGTGATGATATGGCATCCGGTTATGAGTCGTTTAAGAATATAGGCGGAACTGCGTATGATTTTGCATTGTATATGATGGAAGGTCAGCCGTCGGACTTTGATGCAGCGGCGTATCAGAATAAGGCAAAAGATGTTACGAATGAAAAGAATGAAAAAGGAGCATTGGGCGATAAGATAGAGTCGTTGCGAGACCAGATGACAGAAAAGTTGTATGAAATAACAAAACTGATAATCCAAAATGACGGTCGCGGCGTAGAAGGATATGCAAAGACCGGAGACAGTGAAGAAACAGTACGGAATAATATAAAAGACGACTTTATTAATGCATATTGGAGTATAAAATCAGATAATATAGAGACGTTTAATAAGTTGGATGAGAGTACAAAATCAGATGCAATGAAATTGTTGAGCGATGCTGATGCATTGTATGAACAGTTGGAATATTTTATGTACACCCAGTATGGTGAAGAGATATATGATATAGCGGGGAACAGAAAAGAAGATTTTGATGACGATGATTTTTGGAGTTATGTAAACATATACAAACAGTTAGAGGCGAATGGCGGGAGATATGTAAAGATATCCGAGTTTGACGGAATAGACGGCATAGGCGACGCTTCTACGGATAGTGATTGGTTACAGTCTATGGTACAGAGCGGCAAGATAACAATAGATGTATCAACCATGGATTTAAAGAACGGAAAAATTTCTTTCGGATCAACTGCTGTATCGAGTGATAGTGCGTTGGAATATACAACAACAACGAGTATAGATAAGTCAGCGGCAGCGAAAGCCGAGGCGGAATATGAACACAAGATGAAAGAAATAGACCGTAAAGACAAGAAATTTGATATGGATTTGAATAAATTGGAGACAGAACGCAGTGCATTAAAGACAGAGTATGATTCTGTGAAGAAAGTAATACAAGATAATATCGAACGAACGTTCGGTATCTTCTCATAGATGTAAGATTTCCCTTTTTAATCCCTTTTCCCTTTTTCCGCTTGAGTGCAAAACTCAAGCTTTTTTTTGCGCGAGTGAGCGGAGGCTGTAGAGTTTTTGCCGGAAGTGCGAATAGCACAAAAGGCAAAACTCGGAATTGCCGTTCAACGCGAGCGAGCAAGACAGCGGATTTTAGCAAGAGTGAGCGAGCGAAATTAATCAGAAAGCGCATATTCCAATTGCCCCCAAAATATGCTACAATACAAATATGGAAGGCGTTAATCAGGAATATTTAGACGGTTTAAAAGAGAGCGTTAAAAATCGGATTCGTAATGTCGACTTATACCAATTCAAAGGCAGCGTGTCGAAACTTTTGGGGTTGACGGTTGAGGTTAAACTGCCGGGGCTTAAAATAGGTGACTTGTGTTATATTGAAGCGGCTAACGGCGAGAGAAAGCCTGCTGAAGTTGTTGCATTTAAGGGTGATGTTGCGCAATTACTCCTTCTTTATGACGGAGCGGGAATCGGTCAGGGAAGCCTTGTGCAAACAACGGGACAGCCGATTAAGATTCCTGTGGGTGATTTTCTTTTGGGACGTTTGATTAATCCGATGGGAGATCCGATTGACGG